>NZ_JBEAFN010000022.1:0-41855 GCF_040061795.1 Klebsiella sp. GN_Kp190 | reverse complement strand
AGTGAAACGCCGTAGCGCCGATGGTAGTGTGGGGTCTCCCCATGTGAGAGTAGGGCATTGCCAGGCATCAAATAAGTGAAAAGCCCATCCTGACGGATGGGCTTTTTGCGTTTGTGCTGCTGCGAAAATATCCATTTATACCAGACCTGGCAATGACAATTTGCCCATTTGATCTTATCTAAAGGATCGTTTCCCGAGCTTCAGCTGCCGGTATTGCAGTTTAAGCATTGTGGAGCTTACCTTCGGGGAAAAGCAGTGCCGGAGCTCGCTCCGGCACCTGTCATGGCAGAGAAAAGAAAGGAATTAACGAGTCAACGCCACGATGCCGAGCGTCAGGCCAGCGACGGCAGCTGCGCCTCCGGCAATCGCGCCGGCGGTTTCCCAGTTATCCTGGGTCGTTCCTTTCATACAGGTATTGGTGTGCACTAATCTGCCTTCAGAATCATAGACCGGTACACACGGAGAGTCATGTGCACAGCCGGCGAGTAGCGTTGCCAGCAATGCCACTAGAATAACTTTATTCATGATATTACCTCTAAATAATCCGCTTCGCTGTATTGGAGAACCCATACCTGCGCGGAACGGTTTATTTTATCATCAGCAATATGGGGTGCCGCTAGAGTAAATAATCTCAATTTATGAGTAACGTAAATATCATGAAGAAAACCAGAGAACTATGGGGAAATAATGTGTATTGGGTACCGCGGCAATAAATATATTTAATATCATCAGGATAGTTATCGAAACGCAGACGAAAAAAAGGCACCTGAAAGGTGCCTTTAGAAAAACATATTTACTCTGCGTGTTTCGTAAAGCGGCGTCTTACCACGACGAAGAAGACAGGAACAAAGAAGATCGCCAGTAATGTTGCCGTCAGCATTCCGCCCATAACGCCGGTACCGACCGCGTTTTGGGCGCCGCTGCCGGCTCCATGGCTAATAACCAGAGGCAGAACCCCGAGGATAAAGGCCAGCGAAGTCATCAGGATAGGGCGTAAACGCATACGCGATGCTTCAAGTGTGGCTTCGATAATTCCTTTGCCTTCTTTATCCATCAGGTCTTTCGCAAACTCCACGATAAGAATCGCGTTTTTCGCAGAGAGGCCGATAGTTGTTAATAAGCCCACCTGGAAATAAACGTCATTATTAAGCCCGCGTAACGACGCCGCCAGTAATGCACCAACTACCCCTAATGGAACGACGAGCATGACGGAGAAGGGAATAGACCAACTTTCATAAAGCGCCGCAAGACACAGAAAGACAACAATAAGCGAAATGGCGTAGAGCGCGGGCGCCTGGTTACCGGATAAACGTTCTTGATAGGACATTCCCGTCCAGTCGTAACCAATACCGGCAGGAAGCTTGCTGGCTAACTGCTCCATTAAAATCATCGCATCGCCGGTACTTTTCCCCGGAGCAGCTTCACCCAAAACTTCCATAGAGGGTAAGCCATTATAGCGCTCCAGGCGCGGTGAACCATAAACCCAGCGTGAGGTGACAAAGGCGGAGAACGGAACCATTTCGCCATTCGCGCTGCGGACGTACATATTATTGATATCGCTCGGCAGCATACGGAATTTTGCATCGGCCTGAACGTAGACTTTTTTCACTCGTCCATGGTCAATAAAGTCGTTGACGTAGTAACCCCCTAGCGCCGCGGAAATGGTTTCATTGATATCGGATAGCGAAATCCCCAGAGCCTGAGCTTTCTCCTGATCAACATCCAGCTTAAATTGCGGCGTGTCTTCGAGCCCGTTGGGGCGAACGCGTACCAGCTGGTCGGGATGCTCTCTCACCATACCCAGAAGTTGATTACGGGCCAGGGTTAACGCGCTATGGCCAAGGTTACCCTGATCGATAAGCTCAAAGTCAAAACCGGTCGCCGTACCCAGTTCGATAATTGCCGGCAGATTGAAAGGAAAGACCATAGCATCTTTAATCTGACTGAAGGCAACGGTCGCACGTTTGATGATTGCCTCAACGCCATTCTCTGCGCCACTGCGTTCTTCCCATGGCTTCAGGCTGACAAACGCCATACCGGAGTTTTGACCCTGACCGCTAAAGCTAAAGCCGTTAACGGTAAAGACGCTTTCAACATTCGCCTTCTCTTTATGCAGATAGTAATCGGTAACCGTATCAAGAACCTTTTGCGTGCGTTCCTGCGTTGCGCCTGAAGGAAGCTGGATCATGGTCATAAATACCCCCTGATCCTCATCCGGCAAGAAGGAGGTGGGCAGGCGCATAAACAGGACGGCCATACCCACAACGATCAGCAAATAGATGATCAGGTAGCGTCCGGTACAGCGCAGGATCCCGCTAACGCTGTTAGTGTAGTGGTTCACGCTACGATCGAATTTCGCATTAAACCAGCCAAAAAATCCTTTTTTCTCATGATGATCGGCTGATGCGGGTTTCAGTAATGTGGCACAAAGCGCGGGGGTCAGGATCAGCGCGACCAGGACGGACAGCGCCATGGCGGAGACGATGGTGATAGAAAATTGCCGATAGATCGCCCCCGTAGAGCCGCCAAAGAAGGCCATCGGGACAAACACTGCCGATAGCACCATGGCAATGCCGACCAGCGCCCCCTGAATTTGCGACATTGATTTTTCCGTCGCTTCTTTGGGGGGAAGCTTCTCTTCTACCATGACGCGTTCGACGTTTTCCACCACCACGATAGCATCGTCGACCAGAAGGCCTATTGCCAGCACCATGCCAAACATCGTTAGCGTATTGATGGAGTAACCGAACATCGCCAGTACGGCAAAGGTCCCGAGCAGGACGACCGGAACCGCAATGGTGGGGATCAGCGTGGCCCGGATATTCTGTAAGAACAGATACATCACCAGGAAGACGAGGATAATCGCTTCAAACAGCGTCTTCACAACCTCATGAATAGAGATTTTCACAAACGGCGTAGTGTCGTAGGGATAGACGACCTTCATCCCCTGCGGGAAGTACGGCTGCAGTTCGGCAAGCTTCGCTTTAATCGCGGCGGCGGTATCGAGGGCATTGGCGCCGGTAGCGAGCTTAATTCCCAGTCCTGAAGCCGGTTTTCCATTGATTTTTGCGACAACGTTGTAGTTTTCACCTCCCAGCTCAATACGTGCCACATCTTTCAGGTGCACCACTGAGCCATCCGCGTTCACGCGCAAAGTCACTTTGCCAAACTCTGCCGGATCCTTCAGTCGCGTCTGAGCAATAATGGATGCATTTAGCTGCTGGCCTTTAAGGGCCGGCGTACCGCCAAGCTGGCCTGCTGCAATCTGATCGTTCTGTACCTGCAGTTGGTTAATGACGTCGACAGGCGTGAGGTTGTACTTATTCAGGAGATTACCGTCCAGCCAGACGCGCATGGCATACTGCGCGCCGAAGAGCTGTACATCGCCGACGCCGTTAAGGCGGCTGATGGTATCTTTGACGTTCGATGCAACGTAGTCGGATATATCATCCTGAGTGGTGCTCGTGTTATCGGAGATGAATCCGGCAACCATCAGGAAACTACTGCTTGATTTCTCGACGCTAATCCCCTGCTGCTGTACTTCCTGAGGAAGAAGCGGCGTCGCCAGCTGCAGTTTATTCTGCACCTGAACTTGCGCAATATCCGGATCCGTACCTGATTTAAAGGTCAGGGTGATGGTAACGCCGCCTGCGGAATCGCTGGTTGAGGACATGTACATCAGATTATCGATACCGTTCATGTTCTGTTCGATAACCTGAGTCACCGTATCCTGAACGGTTTGTGCGTCCGCACCTGGATAGGTTGCGGAGATGGCCACCGCTGGCGGCGCGATAGTCGGGTATTGTGCAATCGGTAGCTGCATAATTGCGAGGCCACCGGCAATCATCATGATGATCGCCAGCACCCAGGCGAAGACCGGTCGATGGATAAAAAACTTAGACATAGGGATTCGTACCTTATTGCGCGACGGACGTCGCGGTATCCTCTTCGGCCTTCACGGTGACGCCGGGACGTACTTTCTGCAGACCGCTGACGATAACCTTTTCACCGGCTTTCAGACCGCTCGTGATTAACCACTTATCGCCAATCGCCTGTGAGGCTGTGACGGCTCGCGTTTCCACCTGGTTTTTATCATTAACGAGCATCACGCTGGCATCGCCGCGCGGCGTTCGGGTGACTCCCTGCTGAGGAACGAGAATTGCATCCGGTGAAACGCCCTCATCAATACGGGCGCGAACAAACATCCCTGGCAGCAGAGCGTGATGTGGGTTGGGGAAGATGGCGCGAAGCGTAATAGAGCCGGTGCTCTCATCTACCGTGACGTCAGAGAACTGCAGCGTGCCCTGAAGCGCATAAGGTTTTCCGTTTTCCATAATCAACTGCACGCTTTTGGTGTCACTGCCGTGCTGCAGGCTTTCCTGTTTCAGGCGCATGAAATCATTACTGGATTCAGTGACATCCACATAAATGGGATCGAGCTGCTGTACCGTCGCCATCGCGTCAGCCTGACCATTTGTCACCAGGGCACCTTCGGTCACGCTGGATTTGCCGATGCGGCCGCTGATTGGCGACGTCACTTTTGTGTACGCCAGGTTAATACGCGCGCTTTCCACGGCTGCCTTTGCGGCAATAACATCGGCATCGGCCTGGCGCGCGGTCGCCACCGCCTGATCGTATTCTTGCTGGCTGATATATTTTGTGCCGAGAAGAGGCGCGTAGCGTTTTACCGTTAAGTGGGCGATAGCCGCCGCGGCTTCTGCTTTCGCTTCATCACCTTTTGTGCTGTTGTAAGCCGCCTGATAGGTCGCCGGATCGATTTGATAAAGAGACTGTCCAGCGGTGACATCGCTACCTTCGACAAAGTTACGGTGCAGGATAATCCCGCTGACCTGCGGGCGGACTTCCGCGACGCGGTAGGCAGATGTGCGGCCAGGTAGCTCCGTGGTGACGGACAGCGGCGCGCTGTGTACGACATAAACGGAGACCTGAGGTATCTGCGCATGCGGTTGCCGATCGCCTGAATTATCGCAACCGCTGAGCAGGATGGCCGGGATGATAAGGCTGGATAAAAGTGTAACCCTGACATGAGGTGTCATTGCTGTTCCTTATAGATTATGAGCCAGGCATGGCCACGAATCTGTGCAAGAAATAATGAATTAAAATGCGGTTTGTTATCCTACAAATAAAAAACGATGGATGTAAGACATAGTTATTTTTTAGCCATCAGCAAGGCACGTAAAAACAAAATATCAGGAATAATGTTTTTAGAATGAACTTAAATTAAAATTTGCTTACATTGATATTTAATATATGAATATATTTATCTTAATTATTCTTGCGGTGTATTTATTGGAGAGCGTTTGAGATTTAACTCATCTGTATTTTTGCTAAACAATATTGATTGTCAGATGTTAGGTTTATAGGTATCCAGCGATTTCCCCACACTCTCAATCTGGCGTTGAGTGGAGCACCGTATGCCCAGAAGAACGAAAGAAGATGCGTTAAAGACGCGGCAGCTTCTGATTGAGTCTGCCATTCAGCAGTTTGCCTTACGTGGCGTGACCAGCACGACCTTAGCCGATATCGCTGATGCTGCTGGCGTGACGCGCGGAGCGGTGTACTGGCACTTTGCAAGCAAAGCTGAGCTATTTAATGAAATGTGGCAACAGCAGCTGCCGCTACGCGACCTGCTTCAGCATGAATTTAACCTTAAAGACGATCAGGATCCGCTCAGCACGCTACGAGAGAAATTTATTATTGGCTTACAATATATCGCCAATAATCCCCGTCAACGTGCCTTAATGCAAATTCTGTATCAGAAGTGTGAGTTTTCCAGCGACATGATGCCGGAAGCTGAGATTCGCAAGAGAATTGGTTTTAGCTATCCGATTATTCGCAGCATTTTGCAGCTCTGTATTCGTAACGGATTATTGCCAGCGGAAACCAATGTTGAAATTTCATTAATTGTATTACACAGCGCATTTACCGGTATTATTAAAAACTGGCTGGTGGAGCCCGGGCAATTCGATCTGTATCGCCAGGCACCCGCCCTGGTTGATAATATTATGTCAATCCTTTGCGGGGCTAATGGGCGGCAGACGATAGCCAGCCATTAAAATTCATGTAATAAAAAAGGCGCTTCCCCATGCCGAAGAGCGCCTTTTATATCAAACATTTAACTGATTAGTATCAGTTCATGCCGTATTTTTTCAATTTTTTACGCAGAGTACCACGGTTGATGCCCATCATCAGGGCAGCACGGGTCTGGTTACCGCGGGTGTATTGCATCACCATGTCCAACAGGGGCTGTTCTACTTCAGCCAGTACCAGCTCATACAGGTCATTAACATCCTGACCGTTCAGTTGAGCAAAATAGTTCTTCAGTGCCTGTTTAACCGAGTCACGCAGGGGCTTTTGAGTTACCTGATCCTGAGAGTTAACGGTAGAAACGGTCAGTACGTCAGAATTTACGCGTTGTTCGAACATAGTTCTGTCAGCTCTTTATTTCTATTACGCAAAATTTTCGAAGTATGCCTCCAACGCCTCCAGCTGTTCGCTGGAATCTTCTATGGCGTTGAATGTGCGCCGAAACTGGTCATCTGGAGCGTGTTCCTGCAGATACCAGGATACGTGTTTGCGTGCGATTCGGTACCCTTTTGCCTGGCCATAAAAGCCATGCAGTTCCCGAACGTGTGCACAAAGCAAGCGCTTAACCTCTGCCAACGGCAGCGGCGGCAGCAGCTCTCCAGTGTCCAGATAGTGCTGGATTTCCCGAAAGATCCAGGGTCTTCCCTGAGCTGCACGGCCTATCATAAGGGCATCTGCCCCCGTATAGTCGAGCACAGCTCTGGCTTTAAGCGGGTCAGTAATGTCACCATTCGCGATAACCGGAATGGAAACTTTCTGCTTAACTGCCCGAATACTGTCGTACTCAGCATCTCCGTTAAACAAACAGGCGCGCGTGCGTCCGTGAATAGTCAGAGCCTGAATGCCACATTCTTCAGCCAGTTGGGCAATTTCTACACAGTTACGGTGTTCCGGTTCCCAACCGGTGCGAATCTTGAGAGTTACGGGAACGTCCACTGCTTTGACGACCGCCGTCAGGATAGACTTCACCTGCTCGGGGTACTGCAAGAGGGCTGAACCTGCAAGCTTTCGATTCACTTTTTTAGCCGGGCATCCCATATTGATATCAATAATTTGGGCGCCGCTTTCCACGTTAATACGGGCGGCTGCAGCCATCTCTTCCGGTACGCTACCGGCGATTTGCACGGTACGAATACCGGGCTCATCAACGTGCACCATCCGTAAGCGTGACTTGTCGCTCTCCCAAACCTGCGGGTTGGAGGACATCATCTCGGATACGGTCAATCCTGCTCCCATCTCGTAACACAACGTGCGGAATGGCCTGTCAGTAATGCCAGCCATAGGCGCTGCGATGAGTCGATTCCTGAGCTGGTAGTGTCCGATGCGCATGAGTTAAGAAATGACCATACTGTGACTGCAAGGCGGCGTATATTACGCATTTTTTGCACGAGATGAAAGGCCAAACTTTGAGCAATCCTCTGCGGTGGATCAAAGAATCGCCTTGCAGGTCAGTGTGCATGAATAATTAGCTATATAAATCATTGCATTAAAAACATGTGATGAATTTATCTACACATATAATTTTGTATAACTTCTCATTTTTTCTTCCCGGCACAGGGAACGGGCAAGATAATCTGCTGAAGAAATCAGCAAATTACCTTGGCTTTATGTGAGTTGGCTCTCATTTCAGAACATGATCGTGAAGCACAGCTGATGTTTATTCTATGACCACGCGACCATTCAGCGGCTGTATCGGACGATTGTTATCGTGATGCATAGCGTGGCTAAATTTTGCCAGCTGCGCTGATGAAAGTGTCAGGGGATGTTTAAGCACAATCCAGGTTACCCCCTCGGAGCAAGGCGGCGTGGTCAGGGAGCCGCTGAAACGCCAGTATGTCTTGTCTGCGGGAAGAAGGGCGTTGAGATCCATTTGGGTGACGATTTTAGCCGTCTGATCGGCTTTCTCGGGCATGGTGGCCCACAGTTTGTTCAGTTCGCTATTTTCCGCGCCCTGGTCGAACATCACCGCCACGACGGCAACGGCGCCTTGAGCGCTTTTATGTACCAGATGCATCTCCATCGCATAGTGCTTACCGTGAACGGTGTTTTCGCTCGGGGCATGAAAATGGAACTGCTGAAGGGTAAATGGCGTACCGTCAATCGTAACGGTATCCGCTGTTGTGGTCTTTAACCCCGCCTGGATAGTGTGACCATTGTTGATGAGCGTAATGGGACCATCGATGTAGTGCGTATCCAGCGGTGAAAGGTGTGTCTTAAACGTGGTATCGATGTTGATAGGGGATTGATTCATGCCATTTTGACAGGTTTTGTACTCCTCATTGAGCGCCCCCCAGTGTTCCGGCGAACCTTCGCCTTCATAGCTCCAGTGGGAAGCGAAAACCGTAACGGGCATCATGCTTAACGCCAGTAATGCCGCCTTGCCTAAAGTTGTTTTCATATCATTCGTCCAATGAATAAATTTATGATTTTATTGGTAACTACAATACGTTACCGCATCATCTTATTCTCATTGAGCGAATGATTTTGTACAGAAAACGCGAAAAGCGGTGGCCTGCGATGAGGCCACAGGGAGATTACTTTTTATAACCGGTGATCCGGCACCACTCCTCTTTCTCCACGACGGGATCGAGGTTAAAGAGATCGGCGTACGCTTCACAAACGCTTTCCGCCTGGCTGGCAAGGATGCCGGAAAGCCCCAGCAGACCGCCTGTAACCGGCAGCACGCTGATAAGCGGAGCCAGTTCGCGTAATGGGCCGGCCAGAATGTTTGCGACCACCACATCGGCTTTCATCGCCTCTGGCTGATCTTTAGGCAGATAGAGTTCCAGGCGTTCAGAAACCCCGTTACGCTCGGCATTATCGCGGCTGGCCTGAATGGCCTGCGGGTCGATATCAATACCGATAGCTTTCGCGGCGCCCAGCTTTAATGCCGCAATGGCCAGAATGCCTGAGCCGCAGCCAAAATCGATAATCGTTTTGCCCGCGAGATCGAGGCCATCCAGCCACTGCAGGCACATCGCCGTGGTGGGATGCGTACCGGTACCAAACGCCAGGCCCGGGTCGAGCATCACGTTAACGGCGTTTTCATCCGGCACATCGCGCCAGCTCGGGCAGATCCACAGGCGTTTACCGAAGCACATAGGGTGGAAGTTATCCATCCATTCGCGCTCCCAGTCCTTGTCTTCCAGTTGTTCGATTTTATGCACGAAACCGGCGCCCAGCAGCGGATTCTGCTCCAGCATCGCAATCACTTCTTTCATATCGGTCTCGGCGTCAAACAGGCCGATAACGTCAGTATCGCCCCACAGACGGGTTTCGCCCGGCAGAGGTTCGAATACCGGCGTGTCGTGCGTATCCTGGAAAGTAATGGAAACGGAACCCGCTTCCATTAGCGCATCGCTCAGCTCTTCCGCGTTCGCGCCGGTAGTGTTCAGTTTCAGTTGGATCCATGGCATGGCAAAACTCTTTATTTATCAGTAGTCAATACGGCGGCTTGCGGGGCGGAGGTACCGAACCGGTTTCCGACCAGGAAAGCCAATAAGCTTAACAGCAACGCGGGCACTATCGGATGGAAGCCCAGGTACTGCAGATTAAAAGTGGCGAGTATGGCATAGAGTACGCCGCCGACGATCATCGCGCTCAACGCCCCTTTCGCGTTCGCGCGTTCCCAGTACAGGCCCAGCACCAGCGGCCATAAGAACACGGCCTCCAGGCCACCGAACGCCAGCAGGTTGAGCCAGATAATCATCTCAGGCGGACGCCAGGCTGCCAGCAGCAGTAAAGCGCCCAGCAGCAAGGTGATCGTTGCCGACATCCGCTTCAACCGGGCTTCATTTGTTATCTGCTCGGGGCGCAGATTCAGATACAGATCTTTAATGATCGTAGCGGAACTTTGCAGCAGCTGGGCGTTGATCGTCGACATAATGGCGGCCATCGGCGCGGCGAGGAAGATCCCGGCGGCAAAGGGCGGCAAGACTTTCACCATGAGCGTCGGGATGACCAGATCCGGCACCGTCAGATCCGGGATCACCGCCCGGCCTAACGCACCCGCAAGATGCATCCCAAACATCAGGATCGCCACCACGATGGTGCCAATGATAATTCCCCGGTGCACCGCTTTGCTGTCTTTATAGGAGATGCAGCGAACGGCGGTGTGCGGGAGGCCAATCACCCCGAAGCAGACCAGCACCCAGAAGGAGGTCATAAAGGTGGGGGAAAGAATGTCATCAGCCCCCTGCGGGGAAACCAGCTTAGGATCGATGGTTTGCAGGGTTTCTACCGCATTATGTAGCCCGCCCGCCGCATGAACGACGCCAACCAGCAGGACGATAGTGCCGACCAGCATCACCATTCCCTGGAGCGTGTCGTTGAGGACGCTGGCACGAAAACCGCCGAACGCGGTATAGAGCGCGATACTCACGCCAAAAATCAGCAGACCGGTTTCGTAGGGAATACCCGCTGCGGTTTCCAGCAACCGCGCCCCGCCGATGAACTGCACCGTCATTGCCCCGACAAACGCCACCAGAAGGCTCAGGCTCGCGAGCCAGACCAGCAGACGGCTTTGGTAGCGGGCAAAGAGCATATCGTTCAGGGTTACGGCATTATAGCGGCGCGCCAGAATGGCAAATTTCTTACCCAAAATCCCCAAAGAAAGCCAGATCGCCGGAAGTTGGATCATCGCCAGAAGCACCCAGCCGAGGCCATATTTATAGGCCGCGCCGGGGCCGCCTATAAACGAACTGGCGCTGATATAGGTAGCGGTAAGCGTCATGGCTAATACAATGCCGCCCATCGAGCGGCTGCCGAGGAAATATTCGTTCAGGAAGGAACCCGTTGCGCGCTTACGCATTGCATAGATGGAGAGAGCAAACACCACCAGCAGGTAGGCGATAAGCGGCAGTATGACTTCAAGCTGCATCGTCATCCTCCAGAGGAATATCGCGATAGATAACTTTTACCATCGCCCAGCACAGCAGAATAAACACCAGCGGTACCAGCAGGCAGGCCATTTCGAACCAGTGCGGCAGGCCGGTTAGGCCAATACCGACGCCCGGCAGATAGGCGGCAGCCAGCCAGGCCGCAAGATAGAGAAGGGTTAGCCACAGCGCCCAGCGCGCCTCTTTATGGGCCTGAACAAAGCGTTTGTCCATTTTTTGTCCCTTGAGGATAAAGAAAGCGGGGATTGTACCGCATGGAAAAGAGGAGAGGAGAGAAAAAGAAAAAAGGCCGGATTATCCGGCCTTTTGCAGCGATGGCAGAATTACTTCTCCTGCAATCCGAGTTTTTTCTCCAGATAGTGGATATTGGTGCCACCATTCTGGAAATGCTCGTCGTTCATGATGCGAATCTGCAGATCAACGTTGGTTTTGATGCCATCGATAATCAGCTCCTGCAGCGCATTTTTCATGCGGGCAATCGCGACATCACGGTTTTCGCCATAGCAGATCAGCTTACCGATCATTGAGTCATAGTACGGAGGCACGGTGTAGCCCGCGTAGATATGAGACTCCCAGCGCACGCCAAAACCGCCCGGCGCGTGGAAGCGGGTAATTTTACCCGGGCTCGGCAGGAAGGTGTTCGGGTCTTCGGCGTTGATACGGCATTCCACCGCATGGCCTTTAACCACAACTTCTTCCTGCTTGATGGACAGCGGCTGGCCGGCTGCGATGCGCAGCTGCTCTTTAATCAGGTCGACGCCGGTGATCATTTCGGTTACCGGGTGTTCAACCTGAATACGGGTGTTCATTTCGATGAAATAGAACTCGCCGTTTTCGAACAGGAACTCAAAAGTACCCGCGCCGCGATAGCCGATATCGACGCACGCTTTGGAGCAACGCTCGCCGATATAGCGACGCAGTTCCGGCGTAATGCCCGGCGCTGGCGCCTCTTCGACCACTTTCTGGTGACGACGCTGCATGGAGCAGTCGCGCTCAGCCAGATAGATAGCGTTACCCTGACCGTCAGCCAGTACCTGGATCTCGATGTGACGAGGATTCTCCAGGTATTTCTCCATATACACCATGTCGTTGTTAAACGCGGCTTTGGCTTCCGCTTTGGTCATGGAGATGGATTGCGCCAGCTCAGCATCGCTACGCACAACGCGCATACCGCGACCGCCGCCGCCGCCGGAGGCTTTGATAATCACCGGGTAGCCAATGCGTTTTGCATGGGCGCGGTTAACGTCCATATCTTCGCCCAGCGGGCCATCAGAGCCCGGTACGGTCGGAACGCCCGCTTTCTTCATCGCGGTGATCGCAGACACTTTGTCGCCCATCAGGCGGATTGTGTCAGCTTTCGGGCCGATAAAGATAAAGCCGGAACGCTCAACCTGCTCAGCGAAGTTTGCGTTTTCGGACAAAAATCCGTAACCCGGGTGAATAGCCACCGCGCCGGTGATTTCAGCAGCGCTGATAATCGCCGGGATATTGAGGTAGCTTTTTACGGACGGAGCCGGGCCGATACAGACCGTCTCATCCGCTAACAATACGTGTTTTAAATCGCGATCCGCCGTTGAGTGCACAGCAACGGTCTTGATGCCCAGTTCTTTACAGGCACGCAGGATACGCAATGCAATCTCGCCGCGGTTGGCGATAACAATTTTATCCAGCATGTTCGCCTCGTTATTCGATGACGACCAGTGGCTCGTCAAATTCTACCGGTTGACCACTTTCGACCAGAATGGCTTTCACCACGCCGGATTTATCGGCTTCGATCTGGTTCATCATTTTCATGGCTTCAACGATGCACAGGGTATCGCCCGCGTTAACTTTCTGACCGATTTCGATGAAGGCTTTCGCGTCCGGGCTCGGGGTGCGGTAGAAAGTACCAACCATTGGGGAACGTACGATGTGGCCACTGATTTCCGCTGCCGCAGGGGCTTCCATTGCTGGCGTTGCCGCAGAGGCGACTGCGTTAGACAGCGCTGGCTGTTGCTGCATCATCGGTGCGGCGTAAGCCTGTTGCATCACCGGGAAACCTGCGTTTGGCGCGGCACGGCTGATGCGTACAGACTCTTCGCCTTCAGAAATTTCCAGTTCGGAGATGCCTGATTCTTCAACCAGCTCGATCAGTTTTTTAATCTTACGAATATCCATGAGTGGGTTCCGTACTCTTTGTTTAGTGTGATTGTGACAGGCGTGTTAGCACCGTCTGTAAAGCATATGAATTACTGCTGTTGCAAGACGCCGCGCTTCTTCAGAAGCCGACAGGTTAAGCCTCCGATGCTCGAAAGCAAAAAGCGAAACTTATCGGCCAATATGCGGCTATCTTCTGCCATTCTCGGGTAAAAAACAAAATATACCTTCGATGCGCGATTGTCACCTTTTCGGGACTCAAAAAGCCCGTCAGGAAAACCAAAGTCGCACATTATAACGATTTCGTAGCATTTGGCAGCTAAATACTGGTCTTATCAGGGAAGATTATCAACCGCTATCGTGTAAAGAGTGGCGGTTGATAAAAGAACTGCGGGAAACTGCACATATCCGGAATTAGCGCCACCACTGGCGGAACTTCTTATATCGCCATGCTAAAAGCAGGATCGCCAGCAGCGCATAAATGAGCGGTTGGGGGGATAAAATCTTCACCGACCACAGGTAGTGAATGGGGGCGAGGATCGCGACAACATAGACGAAGTTATGCAATGTTTGCCAGCGACGACCCAATCTTCGCTGCATCGCTTGCGTTGACGTCGCCGCCAGCGCCAGCAGAATCAGCCAGCTGATTAACCCCAGCGTCAGATAAGGGCGGGTGAGGACTTCTGTACCCAATAGCGCCAGATTGTTAATCCCAAGTTCGAGCAGCGTATAGCTGGTCAAATGCAGCGTAGCCCAGGCAAAGCACCATAAACCAAGTAAGCGCCGGGTGCGTATCAATAACGGCTGTTTAGCGTAGCGCGCCAGCGGCGAAACAAGCAAGGTAGCCAGCAGGAATTTAAGAGCCATCCTACCGGTAAAGTGCTGGATATCCTTTGCCGGGTCGGCGCTGAAATACCCCTGATGTCCGGCCCAGAAGAGCCAGACAAAAGGCAAAAATCCGGCCAGATGGAGAAACACTTTCAGCCAGGTAATCTGCTTTACAGTCAGGCGCACTAGTAATTCTCCCGCAAATTCAGGCCCCGGTAGAGCGAAGCCACTTCGTCAGCATAGCCATTGAAGAGCAGTGTTGGCTGGCGTTTGACGTCGAGTACGCCGCCTGCGCCGATAAAGCGCTCAGTTGCCTGCGACCAGCGGGGGTGATCGACGTGCGGATTGACGTTGGCGTAGAAGCCATACTCCTCAGGTCCGGCGAGGTTCCAGGTCGTGGGGGGACGTTCACGCGTCAGCTCGATACTGACGATAGACTTAATCCCTTTGAAACCGTACTTCCAGGGCACGGTGAGTCGGACCGGCGCACCGTTTTGCGGAGGCAGCGCTTTGCCATACACGCCTACGCTAAGCAGCGTCAGAGGATGCATGGCCTCGTCGAGCCGCAGCCCTTCGACATAGGGATACGCCAGCCCGCCGCCGATAAAACGGTCTTTTTGGCCCGGCATCTGCTCAGGCGCATAAAGCGTTTTAAACGCGACGTAGCGCGCATTGCTGGTGGGCTCGACCAGCGATAACAATTTATGCAGCGGGAAGCCGACCCAGGGAATCACCATCGACCAGGCTTCGACGCAGCGCATCCGGTAAATTCGCTCTTCCAGCGGAAATCGGCTGGTCAGGTCGTCATGATCGAGCGTAAGGGGTTTTGCCACTTCGCCGCCAATCGTCAGCGTCCAGGGATCAGTGCGCAGGCTTCCGGCATTGGCCGCCGGATCGGCTTTATCCAGGCCGAACTCATAAAAGTTGTTGTAGCCTGATACCTTATCTTCCGGCGTGAGCGTGAGAGTGTTTTGCCATTGCGCCGGTTTATCGAACGTCAGCGCTTTACCTGCCGGCGCCGGCGGGCGGTCGTTGCCTTTAAACCAATCCAGCAGGTCAGCTTGCGCGGAGGGTGAGAGGGAAAGAGCGGTGGCGCTAATTCCCAACATTTTCAGGATCTGGCGACGCTGCAGCATAAAAACGGATTCTGCCGTTACGTCGGCTTCCGTCAGTTTTTTGGATTTCATGGCATCCTCCGTCGTGCGTTTTTCTTAGCATGACGGAGGCGGAGCGTTATTGCGAATATGTCACGAAAAATTGCAGATTAGGCGATTTTAACCAGCGTGCGCCCCTGAATCTTATTGGTCATGATCTTATCGGCAAATTCAGGGGCTTCGGCGAGGGAGATTTCCGTCGCGCTTTGCGCATAGAAGGATTCCGGCAGATCGCGCACCAGACGCTGCCAGGCCTCGGCCCGGCGCGCGGCTGGCGTCATTACCGAATCAACGCCCTGCAGGCGCACGTTACGCAGAATAAACGGCATCACGGTCGTGGGCAGGGCAAAGCCGCCTGCCAGACCGCAGGCCGCCACGCAGCCGCCGTAGTTCATCTGCGCCAGCACTTTTGCCAGCACCTTATCGCCAACGGTATCAACGGCACCGGCCCACAGCTGTTTTTCCAGCGGGCGGGTTTCGGCGAACTCATCGCGGCTAAGAATGCGCTGCGCGCCGAGGTTTTTAAGATATTCATGGGTGCTTTCGCGCCCGGAAACCGCCGCCACCTTGTACCCGAGATGATGCAGCAAAGCGACCGCGGTGCTGCCGACGCCGCCGCTGGCCCCGGTGACCACGACTTCGCCATCTTCCGGACGAACCCCGGCGTCTTCCAGCGCCATCACGCACAGCATCGCGGTGAAACCGGCGGTCCCAATGACCATGGCTTTACGACCATCCAGGCCTTGCGGCATCGCCACCAGCCAGTCGCCTTTAATGCGAGCGCGCTCCGCCAGTCCGCCCCAGTGGTTTTCCCCCACGCCCCATCCGGTCAGCAGGACTTGCTGGCCGGCGTGGAAACGCGGATCCTCGCTGCTGTGGACAAAACCAGCAAAATCGATGCCAGGAATCATCGGAAAGTTGCGGATAATTTTTCCTTTACCGGTGATGGCCAGCGCATCTTTATAGTTGAGGCTGGACCAGTGGATATCCACTGTCACATCCCCCTGCGGCAGCTGGCTGGCGTCAATGGTTTGCACCGAAGAGAGAGTTTTGCCATCCTGCTGTTCTAAGATTAAAGCCTGCATGCGCCGGTCCTCATAGGTTGGATGATTGGAAAATTTTTTCTGCAGACTATACTCGCTAACGGCATTATTACACCGATGTAACGCAATAAATTGCCAGATGCGCCAGCTTTGATAGTATGCGTCGCTCTTTAGAAAGTTAGTGCTTACTTTAGTTTAGGCGCCAGCACAGGAGCCCGGATGTTTATCGGGTAGTCATTCACACGCGGAGTTAACACAGGGATGCGATTAACGACGAAATTCTCAGCGTTTGTCACGTTACTCACCAGCCTGACGATCTTTGTCACGCTGATTGGCGCTTCGCTGAGTTTTTACAACGGCATTCAGCTAAAAATGACCAACCGCGTTCAGGCGGTGGCGACCATGCTGGATAACCGTCTGGTCTCTATGTCTTTTGACCAGATTGAACCGCAGATGGATGAGCTGATGACGCCGATCGACGCGACGCGCGTTGACTTTCAGCTTAATGGCAAATCGGTCTATAGCCATTCCCGCACCGATAACTATCGTCCTTTAGGTAGCAGCAATCAGTTTCGCGATATCACGGTACCGTCGCTCAAGCAGCCCGGTATGGCAATCCATCTGGTGTACCTGGATCCGATGGCCAATTACTTCCGTTCACTGCACATCACCGCGCCGCTCTCCATCGCCATTGGTTTTATGGTGCTGATTATCTTTTTTTCCGTACGCTGGATCCGTCGCCAGCTGGCGGGCCAGGAGCTACTGGAACTCCGCACTGCGCGTATTCTTAATGGCGAACGCGGACCGCAGGTGCGAGGGTCGGTACACGAGTGGCCAGCGAATACCAGTAGCGCGCTGGATATGCTGCTATCCGAACTTCAGTTCGCCAGCGATCAGCGAAGCCGTATGGATACTCTGATCCGTTCCTATGTCGCGCAGGATTCAAAAACCGGGCTGAGTAACCGATTATTTTTTGATAATCAGCTGTCGACGCTGCTTGAAGATCAGGAGAAAGTGGGGTCATACGGCATCGTAATGATGATCCGCCTGCCGGATTTCGACCTGCTGCGCGATAACTGGGGACGCGCAGCGACCGAAGAGCACTACTTTACGCTGATCAATATGCTTTCCACTTTTATTATGCGCTACCCTGGCGCACTGCTGGCTCGCTACCACCGCAGCGATTTTGCCGTCCTGCTTCCGCATCGCACGTTGAAAGAGGCGGACAGCATTGCCGGGTTACTCCTGAAAGCCATGGATGCCCTGCCGCCGACGCGAATTCTCGATCGTGACGATATGATGCATATTGGGATCTGCGCTTTCCGCAGCGGACAAACGGCGGCCCAGGTAATGGAGCATGCGGAAGCGGCCACGCGTAATGCGGTGCTGCAGGGCAGCAACAGCTGGGCCGTCTATGACGATTCTCTGCCGGAGAAAGGGCGTGGCAACGTGCGCTGGCGTACGCTTATCGAGCAAATGCTTAGCCGCGGCGGCCCGCGACTTTACCAGAAACCCGCCGTCACTCGTGATGGTCGCGTACATCATCGTGAGCTAATGTGCCGTCTTTATGATGGTAAGGAAGAGGTGATTGCGGCCGAATATATGCCGATGGTGCTGCAGTTTGGCCTGGCGGAGGAGTATGACCGTTTGCAAATTACGCGATTGCTGCCGTTTTTAGGCTTTTGGCCGGAAGAAAACCTCGCGCTGCAGGTGACGGTCGAGTCCTTGATCCGCCCTCGATTCCAGCGCTGGCTGCGCGATACTTTGATGCAATGCGAAAAATCGCACCGTCGACGTATTATTTTTGAACTTGCAGAGGCGGATGTTTGTCAATATATCGGCCGCCTGCAGCCGGTTATGCGGTTGGTTAACGCTTTAGGTATTCGAATTGCCGTGGTTCAGGCCGGTTTGACGCTGGTTGGAACCAGCTGGATCAAGCAGCTCGATGTTGAAGTGATTAAGCTGCATTCGGGGTTATCGCGCAATATAGAAAAACGCAGTGAAAATCAGCTGCTGGTGCAGAGTCTGGTAGAAGCCTGTAAAGGAATGCCGGTTCAGGTTTTCGCAACCGGCGTACTCAGCCGAAGCGAGTGGCAGGTGCTGTCTCAATGCGGTGTTACCGGTGGCCAGGGGGAATTTTTTGCCGCCTCACAGCCACTTGACACAAATGTGAAAAAATATTCGCAAAGATACTCTGTTTGATCTGCCGTTTAGCGTGATTTCACGTAGAATAATGCGCGCCATAGTGATGGGGGTGTGCTTGTCTACCTGCCGGATTGTCGCAATGTAAATGCCAGTGAATGACCTTTGACAGGTTGCAGATTCAAGCGCGGAGCGCTGCTGAAGATTTCTGCGTTGGACGGACTCAGTCAAATTTGTAACAAAGGTAACGAACTGCACTAATTTTCACCGCAGCAGATGATTTTTGCGCCTTGTCGCTGCTGCGCGTGGTTGGTAAAGTAAGCGGATTTTGTTTTCCGCCCCAGCTTTCAGGATTATCCCTTAGTATGTTAAAAAAATTTCGTGGCATGTTTTCCAATGACCTGTCCATTGACCTGGGTACCGCGAATACCCTGATTTATGTAAAAGGACAAGGCATCGTATTGAATGAGCCTTCCGTTGTGGCCATTCGTCAGGATCGTGCCGGATCGCCGAAAAGCGTCGCCGCTGTGGGTCATGAAGCGAAGCAGATGCTTGGGCGTACACCGGGCAACATTGCAGCTATTCGCCCAATGAAAGACGGCGTTATCGCCGACTTCTTCGTTACCGAAAAAATGCTCCAGCACTTTATTAAACAGGTGCACAGCAATAGCTTTATGCGTCCGAGCCCGCGCGTGCTGGTCTGCGTGCCGGTTGGTGCGACCCAGGTTGAACGTCGCGCGATTCGTGAGTCCGCACAGGGCGCTGGCGCCCGTGAAGTCTTCCTGATTGAAGAGCCGATGGCGGCTGCGATCGGCGCAGGCCTGCCGGTCTCCGAAGCAACCGGTTCAATGGTTGTGGACATCGGCGGCGGTACCACTGAAGTGGCGGTCATCTCCCTTAACGGCGTGGTTTACTCCTCTTCTGTCCGTATCGGCGGCGACCGTTTTGACGAAGCCGTCATTAATTATGTCCGTCGTAACTATGGCTCCCTGATTGGCGAAGCGACCGCAGAACGCATTAAGCACGAAATCGGCTCCGCTTATCCGGGTGATGAAGTCCGCGAAATCGAAGTTCGCGGGCGTAACCTTGCTGAAGGCGTTCCGCGCGGCTTTACTCTGAACTCCAACGAAATCCTCGAAGCGCTGCAGGAACCGTTGACCGGTATCGTCAGCGCGGTGATGGTCGCGCTGGAACAGTGCCCACCGGAGCTGGCTTCCGATATCTCCGAACGCGGGATGGTTCTGACCGGCGGCGGTGCTCTGCTTCGCAACCTTGACCGTCTGTTAATGGAAGAGACAGGAATCCCTGTCGTAGTTGCAGAAGATCCACTGACCTGCGTCGCTCGTGGCGGCGGTAAGGCACTGGAAATGATCGATATGCACGGCGGCGACTTGTTCAGCGAAGAGTAGTCAGCCTGAGATCCGGGTAGCTGGCCTACGGCTGCCCCGATCTTAACTGACACGAGAATACGCATAGCCTATGAAGCCAATTTTTAGCCGTGGCCCGTCGCTACAGATTC
This sequence comes from Klebsiella sp. GN_Kp190, assembly GCF_040061795.1. Classification (NCBI taxonomy): domain Bacteria; kingdom Pseudomonadati; phylum Pseudomonadota; class Gammaproteobacteria; order Enterobacterales; family Enterobacteriaceae; genus Klebsiella; species Klebsiella sp. GN_Kp190. The sequence continues at coordinate 22,027 of NZ_JBEAFN010000022.1, read as the reverse complement.
GCCTTATTCTGGCGGTTTTGGTGGCGCTTGGCGTGATAATCGCCGACAGCCGCCTGGGTACGTTCAGCCAAATTCGAACGTATATGGATACAGCCGTCAGCCCTTTCTACTTTGTCTCTAATGGTCCCCGGGAGCTGCTGGATAGCGTTTCGCAAACGCTGGCCACCCGCGATCAGCTCGAACTGGAAAATCGCGCGCTGCGTCAGGAGTTGCTGCTCAAGAACAGCGACTTACTGATGCTGGGTCAGTACAAACAGGAGAACGCGCGTCTGCGCGAGCTGCTGGGCTCTCCGCTGCGCCAGGACGAGCAAAAAATGGTGACCCAGGTCATCTCAACGGTTAACGACCCCTATAGCGATCAGGTGGTTATCGATAAAGGCAGCGTTAACGGCGTCTATGAAGGCCAGCCGGTTATCAGCGATAAAGGCGTTGTGGGTCAGGTGGTCGCGGTCGCGAAACTGACCAGCCGCGTGCTGCTGATTTGCGATGCCACGCATGCGTTACCGATTCAGGTACTGCGTAACGATATTCGCGTCATTGCCGCAGGCAACGGTTGTACTGACGATTTACAGCTGGAACATCTGCCGGCCAATACCGATATTCGCGTCGGCGACGTGCTGGTCACTTCGGGTCTCGGCGGCCGCTTCCCTGAAGGGTATCCGGTCGGGGTGGTTTCGTCCGTTAAGCTGGATACGCAGCGTGCGTATACGGTGATTCAGGCGCGTCCGACTGCCGGTCTGCAGCGCTTGCGTTATCTGCTGCTGCTGTGGGGAGCCGATCGCAACGGCGCGAATCCGATGACGCCGGAAGAGGTTCATCGCGTAGCGAATGAACGCCTGATGCAGATGATGCCGCAGGTTCTGCCTGCGCCGGATGCGATGGGGCCGCAGATGCCCGCGCCGGCAACCGGTATGCCACAGCAGCCTCTGCCAGCAGGAGGGCAATAGTGGCAAGTTACCGTAGCCAGGGACGCTGGGTTATCTGGCTCTCGTTTCTTATCGCACTATTGCTGCAGATTATGCCCTGGCCGGCGGACATTAGCGTCTACCGGCCAAACTGGGTATTGCTTATCCTGTTGTACTGGATCCTCGCGCTACCCCACCGGGTTAACGTTGGCACAGGCTTTGTGATGGGCGCGATCCTCGATCTCATCAGCGGGTCGACGCTTGGCGTTCGCGCACTATCATTAAGTATTGTGGCTTATCTGGTTGCGCTGAAGTATCAACTGTTCCGCAACCTGGCGCTTTGGCAACAGGCGCTGGTGGTGGTCATGTTATCCCTCTCCGTGGATATCATTGTTTTCTGGGCAGAGTTTTTAGTGATCAACGTCTCTTTCCGTCCGGAAGTGTTCTGGAGTAGTGTAGTAAACGGTGTGCTCTGGCCATGGATTTTCCTGCTGATGCGTAAAGTGCGCCAGCAGTTTGCGGTGCAATAAGGTTGATATGACGACTCTGTATCTTGCTTCAGGTTCTCCGCGTCGGCAGGAACTGCTGACACAGCTTGGCCTCGCTTTTGAGCGCGTGGTTCCCGGTATTGAGGAACAGCGCCGCCCGCAGGAGAGCGCCCAGCAGTATGTGGTCCGGCTGGCGCGCGAAAAGGCCCAGGCTGGCGTCGCGCTGGCACCGCGCGATCTCCCGGTTTTAGGCGCGGATACCATTGTCATCCTTAACGGCGAAGTGCTGGAAAAACCGCGCGATGGCGGGCACGCCGCCGAGATGCTACGCATGCTTTCCGGAAAGACTCATCAGGTGATGACCGCCGTGGCGCTGGCTGATAAGCGGCAGACGCTGGATTGCCTGGTGGTCACGGAGGTCACTTTCCGCGTGCTCTCAGGGCAGGATATCGCCGATTATGTCGCCAGCGGCGAACCTTTAGATAAAGCAGGTGCATACGGTATTCAGGGGTCGGGTGGCTGTTTCGTCAGGAAGATAAATGGCAGCTATCACGCCGTCGTTGGCTTACCGCTGGTGGAAACGTATGAGTTGCTAAGTAACTTTAACTCACTGCGTGAAGAAAAGGGATAAAGATGACTGCTGAATTATTAGTTAACGTAACGCCATCAGAAACGCGCGTCGCTTATATTGATGGCGGTATACTTCAGGAAATTCATATTGAGCGTGAAGCGCGACGCGGAATAGTAGGCAATATCTACAAGGGTCGTGTCAGTCGGGTGCTGCCGGGAATGCAGGCGGCTTTTGTAGATATTGGCCTGGATAAGGCCGCGTTTCTGCATGCTTCCGATATTATGCCGCACACCGAGTGCGTGGCGGGCGAAGAGCAAAAACAGTTCGCCGTACGCGATATCTCCGAGCTGGTGCGCCAGGGGCAGGATTTAATGGTGCAGGTGGTGAAAGACCCCCTCGGTACCAAAGGCGCCCGCCTGACCACCGATATCACCATTCCCTCTCGCTATCTGGTCTTTATGCCCGGCGCTTCGCACGTCGGCGTCTCTCAGCGTATTGAAAGCGAAGCGGAACGTGAACGCCTGAAAAAAGTGGTCTCTGAATACTGTGACGAGCAGGGCGGATTCATTATCCGTACCGCGGCGGAAGGCGTTCATGAGCAGGAGATGGCTGCTGATGCCGCCTATCTCAAGCGCGTCTGGACAAAAGTGATGGAACGCAAAAAGCGCCAGCAGACCCGATATCAAATGTACGGCGAACTGGCGCTGGCGCAGCGCGTGCTGCGTGATTTCGCCGATGCGCATCTTGACCGGATTCGCGTTGACTCTCGTCTGACTTACGAATCGCTGCTGGAGTTTACCGCCGAATATATTCCGGAGATGACCAGCAAGCTGGAGCACTACAGCGGCCGTCAGCCGATTTTCGATCTCTTTGACGTGGAAAATGAAATCCAGCGCGCTCTGGAACGCAAAGTTGAGCTGAAATCAGGTGGTTATCTGATCATTGACCAAACGGAAGCGATGACCACCGTTGATATCAACACCGGGGCATTCGTCGGTCACCGTAATCTTGACGATACTATCTTTAATACCAATATTGAGGCGACCCAGGCGATTGCCCGCCAGCTGCGGCTGCGCAATCTCGGTGGGATTATCATCATCGATTTCATTGATATGAATAATGAAGATCACCGCCGTCGGGTGCTGCACTCTCTTGAGCAGGCGCTGAGCAAAGACCGGGTTAAAACCAGCATCAACGGCTTCTCCCAGCTTGGGCTGGTAGAGATGACCCGCAAGCGTACTCGCGAAAGCGTGGAGCATGTGCTGTGTAATGAGTGCCCTACCTGCCACGGTCGCGGTACGGTGAAAACGGTGGAAACGGTGTGCTATGAAATCATGCGCGAAATCGTGCGCGTGCACCATGCCTACGATTCCGACCGGTTCCTGGTCTATGCTTCTCCTGCGGTAGCGGAAACGCTGAAAGGGGAAGAGTCGCACGCGCTGGCAGAAGTCGAGATCTTTGTCGGTAAGCAGGTCAAAGTGCAAATTGAACCGCTCTATAATCAAGAGCAGTTTGATGTAGTAATGATGTAATCATCCGTTTTGCTTGCTGATGTCGGGATAAAGAGGCGGGCAAAAGGATGACGCGTAACAGGCTGACAAGGAGAGATGCGTGAGGCGACTGCCCGGGATATTACTGCTCACCGTGGCAACATTGATTGTTGTCGTCGCACTGCTGGTGAGCGGTCTGCGTCTCGTTCTGCCGCAGTTAAACAGCTGGCGTCCGCAGGTGCTGGAAAAAGTCTCCGCGATGGCCGGCGTACCGGTCGATGCTTCAAATATTGTCGCCAGCTGGCAGACTTTTGGCCCGACGCTTGATGTCCGCGATGTTAAGGCCGGCCTGAATGATGGCGGCGAGCTTTCCGCTAAACGCGTCACCCTGGCGCTCGACGTCTGGCAAAGCCTGCTGCATATGCGCTGGCAGTTTCGCGATCTGACCTTCTGGCAGCTGCAGGTTCATACCAATACCCCCATTCAAACGAATAATAGCGGTGAAGGGCTGAAAACCGACCGTATCAGCGATCTTTTCCTCCGCCAGTTCGATCACTTTATTCTTCGCGATAGCCATCTGAGCTTTCTGACCATCTCCGGCCAGCGTGCGGAGCTCGCCATTCCGCAGCTTACCTGGCTGAACGGTAAAAATCGCCATCGCGCGGAGGGGCAGCTTAGCCTCAGTAGCCTGACCGGCCAGCACGGCGTGATGCAGGTGCGAATGGACCTGCGCGATGAAGACGGCCTGCTCAATAAGGGGCGCGTCTGGCTTCAGGCGGATGATATCGACGTTAAGCCGTGGCTTGGGCGCTGGATGCAGGACAACATCGCCCTGCAGAGCGCGCGGTTTAGCCTGGAAGGCTGGATGACTATCGACAAAGGCGATGTCGCCAGCGGCGATGTATGGCTTAAAAAAGGCGGCGCCAGCTGGCAGGGCGATAAAGAGAAGCACCATCTGTCGGTTGATAATCTGACGGCGCACATCTATCGCGATAATCAAAGCTGGGGCTTTCACATCCCTGATACGCGCATCTCGATGGATGACAAACCCTGGCCGCGCGGCGCGCTGTCGATGGCGTGGATCCCGGCTCAGGATGTGGGCGGAAAAAATGGTCAACGCAGCGATGAGCTGCGCATTCGCGCCAGCAACCTTAACCTTAGCGGTCTGACCGGGCTGCAGCCGATGGCGGATAAACTGGCTCCGTCGCTGGGCGAAATCTGGCGTACGACGCAGCCGGACGGCAAAATCAATCTTCTGGCGCTGGATATTCCGCTGCAAATGGCGGAAAAAACGCGCTTCCGGGCGGACTGGAGCGACATGTCCTGGAAGCAGTGGAAGCTGCTGCCAGGGGCTGAGCATTTCTCCGGCAACATTGCCGGGAGCGTAGAAAACGGTACTCTGCATGCCAGCATAACGCAGGCGAAAATGCCCTATGAAACGGTCTTTCGTGCGCCGCTGGAGATCGCCAAAGGCGATGCAACCCTCAGTTGGGTGAAGAATGACAAGGGTTTTATGCTCGATGGTCGCGATATTGACGTACAGGCTACCGGCGTTCGCGCTCGCGGTGGGTTCCGCTATCTGCAGCCGCAGGGTGACGAACCCTGGCTCGGTATTCTGGCCGGTATCAGTACCAACGATGGCGGACAGGCCTGGCGCTACTTCCCGGAAAATCTGATGGGCAAAGCGCTGGTGGATTACCTCAGCGGAGCCATTAAAGGCGGTCAGGCCACCGATGCTACGCTGGCTTATGGCGGTAACCCGCATCTTTTCCCGTACAAGCATAATGAGGGGCAATTCCAGGTCACGGTGCCGCTCAAGAACGCCACCTTTGCCTTTCAGCCTGACTGGCCCGCGCTTACCGGGCTTAATATCGACCTTAACTTTATCAATGATGGGCTATGGATGAAGGCCGATAAGGCGATGCTCGGCAACGTGACCGCCAGCAATCTCGATGCGGTGATTCCCGACTATTCGCGAGAAAAGCTGCTGATTGATGCCGACGTTAACGGCCCGGGTAAAGAGGTTGGCCCTTATTTTAACGAGACGCCGCTGAAAGAGACGCTGGGCGCGGCGCTGGATGAGCTCCAGCTGGACGGTAATGTTAGCGCTCGCTTACATCTTGATATCCCCCTGGATGGCGAGATGACCACCGCTAAAGGTGATGTCCGGTTGAACAATAACAGCTTGTTTATCAAGCCTATCGATACCACATTGCAGAACCTGAGCGGTAAATTCAGCTTTGTAAACGGCGACCTGAAAAGCGAACCGATGAGCGCGAGCTGGTTTAATCAGCCGCTGAATCTTGATTTTTCGACCACCGAAGGCGCGAAAGCATTTCTCGTGAACGTCGGGATGAACGCCAGCTGGCAGCCTGCGCGTACCGGTTTATTGCCGAAATCCCTGGACGGCACCCTGAGCGGCAGCGTGCCCTGGGACGGAAAAGTCGCGATTGAGCTTCCGTATCGCGGTAGCGCGGCCTATAAGGTTGACCTCAACGCTGACCTGAAGAGTGTAAGTAGTCACTTACCTGCACCGTTAGATAAGCAGGCCGGGGAGCCGTTGCCGGTAAAAATTAAGGTCGATGGCGGCTTAAGCAGTTTTAATCTGGCCGGCTCCATGGGGGCGAAGAACCATATTAATAGCCGCTGGCTGCTGGGTCATAAGCTGACCCTGGACCGCGCTATTTTAACCACGGACAGTAAAGCCGTTTCTCCGCTTCCCGAGCAGCCAGGCGTGGAGCTGAATATGCCGCCGATGGATGGCGCGCAGTGGCTGGCGCTGTTCCAGGGCGGAGCGGCGAATGACGTCAGCAGTAATCTCGTCTTCCCGGAGCAGGTCACGCTGCGAACGCCGGCGTTAACGATGGCGGGCCAAAGCTGGAATAACGTTAGCCTTGTCTCCCGACCCGATGCCGGGGGAACGAAGATTGAAGCCCAGGGGCGTGAAGTCAACGCAACCCTGACGATGCGGAAGAACGCCCCGTGGCTGGCGGCCATTCGCTATCTCTACTACAACCCAACGGCGGCGAAAAGCCGCGGTACAGAAAAAAGCAGCGCCCCGCTGGCCGATACCAACATTGATTTCCACGGCTGGCCGGACCTTCAGCTTCGCTGCGCCGAGTGCTGGCTGTGGGGGCAAAAATATGGCCGTATCGAAGGGGATTTTGATATTCGCGGCGATACCCTGACGCTGGCGAACGGACTGGTCGATACCGGTTTTGGCCGTCTGACGACCGATGGCGTATGGGTGAGCGCGCCGGCGGGCGTACGAACCTCTTTGAAAGGTAAGCTGCACGGCAATAAAACCGACGATTTCGTGAACTTCTTCGGCGTCTCCACGCCGGTAAAAGGTTCGTCGTTTGATATTGATTATGACCTGCACTGGCGTGCGCCGCCGTGGCAGCCCGACGTTGCCTCGCTTAACGGGATCCTCAAAAGCCGTCTTGGAAAAGGCGAATTTACCGACCTCAGCACCGGTCATGCCGGCCAGCTTCTGCGTTTGTTGAGCGTTGACGCGCTGCTGCGCAAGCTGCGCTTCGACTTTAGCGATACGTTCAGCGAAGGGTTCTACTTTGATTCCATTCGCAGTACGGCGTGGATTAAAGACGGCGTTCTGCATACCGACGATACGCTGGTCGATGGTCTGGAAGCGGATATCGCCATGAAGGGGTCGGTGGATCTCGTGCGTCGTCAGCTGGATATGCAGGCCGTGGTCGCGCCGGAGATTTCTGCGACCGTGGGCGTCGCCGCGGCCTTTGCCGTTAACCCGATTATCGGCGCCGCGGTCTTTGCTGCCAGTAAGGTACTGGGGCCGCTGTGGAACAAGGTCTCTATTTTGCGCTATCGCATCACCGGTCCTATCGATCAGCCGCAAATTAACGAAGTGCTGCGCCAGGCGCGGAGCGACAAAAAGCAATGATTTGACGATTGTGCGTAATTACCGCACTCTCAATAGATAGCCTTTTTTATTTCCGCCCCTGAGGCGGCAACAAACGAGTAGCAAAACGATGAGTCTGAACCTGGTAAGTGAACAATTACTGTCGGCAAACGGCCTGAATCATCAGGATCTGTTTACCATTCTTGGCCAGCTGGCCGAGCGCCGTCTGGATTACGGCGATCTCTATTTTCAGTCGAGCTATCACGAGTCCTGGGTTCTTGAAGACAGCATCATTAAAGATGGTTCGTACAATATCGACCAGGGCGTTGGCGTCCGCGCGGTGAGCGGGGAAAAAACCGGCTTTGCCTATGCTGACCAGATTAGTCGACTGGCGCTGGAACAGAGCGCACAGGCGGCCCGCACCATTGTACGCGACCATGGGGATGGTAAAGTGCATACCCTTGGCGGGGTGGAACATCGTTCCCTCTATACCAGCATCGATCCGCTGCAAAGTATGAGCCGGGAAGAGAAGCTGGATATTCTGCGCCGGGTAGATAAAACCGCCCGCGCGGCCGATAAGCGGGTGCAGGAAGTTTCCGCCAGCCTGACCGGCGTCTACGAGTTAATTCTTGTCGCCGCCACCGACGGCACGCTGGCGGCGGACGTTCGCCCGCTGGTTCGCCTTTCCGTCAGCGTGCTGGTGGAAGAGGATGGCAAACGCGAGCGCGGCGCCAGCGGCGGCGGCGGCCGCTTTGGCTACGACTATTTCCTGGACTCGCAGGATGGCGACGTTCGCGCGGATGTTTGGGCGAGAGAAGCCGTGCGTATGGCGCTGGTCAACCTGACCGCCGTCGCGGCGCCTGCCGGGATGCTGCCGGTTGTGCTGGGCGCGGGCTGGCCTGGCGTCCTGCTGCATGAAGCCGTCGGTCACGGCCTGGAAGGTGACTTTAACCGTCGCGGGACGTCGGTATTCAGCGGCCATATGGGCGAACTGGTGGCCTCTGAGCTGTGCACCGTAGTGGATGATGGCACCATTGCTCACCGTCGCGGCTCCCTTGCCATTGATGATGAAGGCACGCCGGGCCAGTATAACGTTTTGATCGAAAACGGCATTCTCAAAGGCTATATGCAGGACAAGCTCAACGCCAGGCTGATGGGCGTGGCGCCAACCGGTAACGGTCGTCGCGAATCCTACGCGCATCTGCCTATGCCGCGTATGACCAACACCTACATGCTGGCGGGGAAATCTACGCCGCAGGAGATTATCGAATCGGTCGATTACGGCATCTACGCGCCGAACTTCGGCGGCGGTCAGGTGGATATCACCTCCGGGAAATTTGTCTTCTCCACGTCTGAAGCCTACCTGATTGAAAAAGGTAAAGTGACCAAAGCGGTGAAGGGCGCGACGCTTATCGGTTCAGGTATCGAAGCGATGCAGCAGATTTCGATGGTGGGGAACGATCTGAAGCTGGACAGCGGCGTCGGCGTTTGCGGCAAAGAGGGCCAGAGCGTACCGGTTGGCGTCGGTCAGCCAACGCTCAAAGTGGATAAACTCACCGTCGGCGGTACCGCCTGATACTTCTCAAGGCGCTTTCGCCCGCGGCGAAAGCGCAAATCACCTCCGCGGAGTCGCGATGAAAGCCGCGCGTCAGCAGCAGATAGTCGAACTACTCAACCAGCATCACACCTTAACCACCGAAGCGTTGTCCCATCTGCTGCAGGTCAGTATCGAGACCATTCGTCGCGATTTGAGCGAGCTGCAGAAGCAGGGGCGTCTTCAGCGTAGCCACGGGCAGGCGCGCGTTCTCCAGCGTAACAATCACAACGGCGAGAAGCCTTTTCATAGCCGCGTGAAAAGCCATTATGCCCATAAATCTGATATCGCGCGTACGGCGCTGGCGTGGATTGATGAAGGAATGACGATCGCCCTGGATGCCAGCTCAACCTGCTGGTTTCTGGCGCGTCAGCTACCGAATATGACCCTGACGGTGTTTACCAATAGCCATCCGGTCTGCGTAGAGCTGGGCCGCCGTGAGCGGATCCAGCTGATCAGCGCCGGGGGGCAGCTCCTGCGTCAGTATGGTTATTACGTTAATCCGGCGCTGTTCTCTCAGGTCAAATCGCTGGAGATCGATCTGTTTATTTTTTCCTGCGAGGGGATCGATAACGATGGCGTACTCTGGGATTCCAGCGCCAATAATGCCGCCTACAAATCGCTGCTTCTGAAACGGGCGGCACAGTCGCTATTATTAATCGACAAAAGCAAATTTGATCGTTCCGGCGAGGTGCGTATCGGCAATCTCCGCGACGTAACGCAGATTATTTCCGATGCCGGGCCCGATAATCTGTTCTTACCCTCTGTGGCGGGCTCGGGCCGCTAGCGGGCAATCCCCCGGCCGTGCATCCCCTGGTAAATCTTCGCCACCCCGACGAAATACTCAGTCAGGTAATTAATGCATACCTGTACCTTCAGCGGCAGCTTATCTTTCTCGGTATACAGCGCGTATACCGGTCGCGGATCGGACTGGTAGCTCGGCAGCAGGATCTCCAGTTCGCCGCGGTTGATCTCTTCGATCGCCCACATCAGCGGAACGTAAGCCACGCCGACGCCTGCCGTCAGCCAGCGCACCAGCGTCATCGGATCGTTGGTGACGAATCTGCCCTGAGGGATCAGCTTGGTTGAAATCCCTTCCGGAGCGATGATTTCAAATTCGTTATCCGGCCGGACGCTGTATTCCAGCCACGAGTGGCTGGCGAGATCCGCCGGTTTTTCCGGACATCCGGCGTGCTGAAGGTAGCTTTTTGCCGCGCAGAGCACCATCGGCATGGAGCCCAGGCGGCGGGAAAAGAGGCTGGAATCCTGCAGCGCTCCCACGCGAATAACCACATCCAGGCCGTCCGCAATCAGGTCCGGCGCGGGAATGCCTGTGACCAGATTGATTGAGAGACCCGGGTGCTCTTTGAGCATATCGGCGGTTATGCGAGCCAGGACATTCTGTGCCATAGTTGAAGAACAGCCGATGCGCAGCGTACCGATGGGCGTATTGTTAAACGCGTACAGCTGCTCATGGACATCCTGGACTTCGAACAGCATTCGCCGACAGCCTTGATAGTATATTTTTCCCGCTTCTGTTAAGCCAAGGCTGCGCGTACTGCGGTTGAGTAGCTTAACCTGCAGTTCATCTTCCAGTTTGGCTACCGTCTGGCTGATGGAAGAAACGCTCATCTGGAGCTGGCGGGCCGCGGCGGTGAATGAACCTAATTCGACCACTCTGGCAAAAACGGACATGCGTTTTAATCGTTCCATTATTCACTCTGGCTTAAAAGTGATTTAGATCACACATTATAGATAAGACCGCAATTGTTACGTTACTATATAGTTAGCTTAATAATAAACGCATCGCGCATATCACCTGTACGCTTCTTATCAAGGTCATCATGAGTCTGTTTCCTGTCATTGTGATTTTCGGCTTGTCGTTTCCGCCGATCTTCTTTGAATTGCTATTGTCGCTAGCCATCTTCTGGCTGGTGCACCGCCTGCTGGTTCCAACGGGCATCTATGATTTTGTCTGGCACCCGGCACTGTTTAATACCGCGCTATATTGCTGCCTGTTTTATCTGATATCACGTTTGTTCGTTTGAGGTTGATGTGAAAACACTAACAAGAAATATCCTCCGTACCGCAATCACTGTGATACTGGTTATCCTTGCATTTATGGCGATTTTTCGCGCATGGGTGTATTACACCGCCTCGCCCTGGACGCGCGATGCGCGTTTTAGTGCGGATATTGTGGCCATCGCTCCCGATGTCTCCGGCCTGATTTCGCAGGTGAATATCAAGGATAACCAACTGGTTAAGAAAGACCAGGTTTTGTTCGTCATTGACCAGCCGCGTTACCAGAAGGCGTTAGCCGAGGCTGAAGCCGATGTCTCCTACTATCAGACTCTGGCGCAGGAGAAACGCGTCGAAGCCGGCCGTCGTAACCGCCTTGGCGTCCAGGCCATGTCCCGGGAAGAGATAGACCAGGCGAATAACGTTCTGCAAACCGTTGAGCATCAATTAGCCAAAGCGACGGCAAGTCGCGACCTGGCGAAGCTTGACCTTGAACGTACGGTGATTCGCGCCCCGGCCGACGGCTGGGTGACCAACCTGAACGTTTACCGCGGCGAGTTTATCACCCGAGGCTCCACCGCGGTTGCGCTGGTGAAGCAGAATACCTTCTACGTTATGGCCTATCTTGAAGAGACCAAGCTTGAGGGCGTGCGCCCCGGTTTTTGTGCTGAAATTACCCCGCTGGGAAGCGTACACACCCTCAGGGGCACCGTCGACAGCATTGCTGCAGGCGTCACCAATGCCAGCAGCAGCAGCGATTCAAAAGGGCTAGCCTCTATTGATTCTAACCTTGAATGGGTACGTCTGGCACAGCGGGTGCCGGTACGTATTCGCCTCGATCAACAGCAGGGCAATCTCTGGCCTGCGGGTACCACCGCGACGGTGGTGATTACAGGTAAAGAGGATCGCGATACTCGCCAGGCAAACTTCTTCCAGAAACTGGCGATGCGCCTGCGTGAGTTCGGTTAATCGCCATGGGGATCTTCACCATCGAACTCCGGCATCTCCGCTTCGCCGTTAAGTTAGCCTGCGCGGTGGTGCTGGCGTTATTCGTCGGTTTTCATTTTCAGCTGGAAACGCCGCGCTGGGCGGTGCTTACCGCCGCCATCGTTGCTGCCGGCCCGGCGTTTGCCGCAGGCGGGGAGCCTTACTCCGGGGCGATCCGCTATCGCGGGATGCTGCGTATCGCCGGCACCTTTATCGGCTGTATCGCCGCGCTGGCGATCATCATCCTGATGATCCGCGCCCCGCTGCTGATGGTGCTGGTATGCTGCCTGTGGGCCGGATTCTGCACCTGGATCTCCTCGCTGGTGCGGGTTGAGAACTCCTATGCCTGGGGCCTGGCGGGCTATACCGCGCTTATCATTATTATCACTATTCATGAAGAGCCGATGCTGGCGCCGCAGTTCGCCGTTGAGCGATGCAGTGAGATTGTCATCGGTATCGTCAGCGCCATTGTGGCCGACCTGCTGTTTTCTCCGCGTTCGATTAAAAAAGAGATCGACCTTGAACTGGATAATCTGCTGATCGATCACTATCGCCTGATGCAGCTTTGCGTGGCGCATGGTGATAAAGATGACGTCGATAAGGCCTGGAGCGCGCTGGTGCGTCGTACCAACGGGCTGGAAGGGATGCGCGGCAACTTGATCATGGAGTCCTCGCGCTGGGCAAAAGTGAATCAGCGGCTGAAGGCGATCAATACCCTCTCTCTGACCTTAATTACTCAGGCCTGTGAAACCTATTTGATTCAGAATACACGCCCTGAGATGGTGACGGATGATTACCGCGAGCTGTTTGCTGAACCGGTCGAGACCGTGCAGGACGTGCACCGCCAGCTAAAGCGGATGCGCCGCTTCTTGACCTGGAAGGGAGAGCACAATACGCCGGTAACAATCTACAGCTGGGTAGGCGCTGCGACGCGCTATCTGCTTTTGAAGCGGGGCGTGGTCGGCAATACCAAAATCAGCCGTATTGAAGAAGAAGTGCTGCAAGGCGAAGTGGTGGTGAAGGCGGAATCCGCCGAGCGGCACCATGCGATGGTCAACTTTTGGCGTACGTCTATCTCCTGTATCCTCGGTACGCTGTTCTGGCTGTGGACCGGCTGGACTTCAGGAAGCGGGGCGATGGTCATGATTGCGGTTGTCACGGCCTTAGCGATGCGTTTACCTAATCCGCGGATGGTAGCTATCGATTTCCTCTACGGCACGCTGGCGGCGTTACCGCTGGGGGCGCTGTTTTTCCTCGTGATTATGCCCGCGACGCAGCAAAGTATGCTGCTGCTGTGTATCAGCCTGGCGGTGATGGCCTTTTTTATCGGCATCGAGGTACAAAAGCGGCGGCTCGGTTCGCTGGGGGCGCTGGCCAGCACCATTAATATTCTGGTGCTCGACAATCCGATGAAGTTTGAATTCAACCAGTTTCTTGATAGTGCCCTGGGCCAGATCGTCGGATGCTTCCTTGCGCTGATGGTGATCCTGCTGGTGCGTGATAATTCGCAGGCCCGCACCGGCCGCGTGCTGCTCAACCAGTTTGTCTCGGCGGCGGTATCATCGCTGACCACCAATATGGCGCGACGTAAAGAGAACCACTTGCCGGCCCTGTATCGTCAGCTCTTTTTGTTGCTGAATAAATTCCCTGGCGATATCGCCCGCTTTCGTCTGGCGCTGACCCTGATTATCGCGCATCAGCGTCTGCGCGATGCGCCGGTACCGATAAATGACGATCTGTCGGCCTTTCACCGGCAGCTGCGACGTACCGCGGATCGCGTCATTTCAGCCAGTAGTGATGATAAGCGCCGCTACTATTTTGCCCGCTTGCTTGATGAACTGGATATCTACCAGCAAAAATTACAGCACTGGGAAGCCTCTCCGCAGGTGACCGAGCCGGTACGAAGGCTGGTGGAGATGCTGCATAAGTACCAGCATGTGTTAACCAACAGCTAACCGCCAGAACCGACGCCGAAGCGTCGGTTTTTTTATCGCTATACTTAACGCTCAGAGTATGAATTCCTCCGTCAGAGTGGAACTACACGCCGGGATGACCGGGCTATGAAAAGTTGCAGGTGTGGACGGGATGCGGGCAATGACTACCTATACCTTTGATTTTGATGAAATAGCTGAGCAGCAGGATTTTTATCGTGAGTTTTCTCGTACCTTTGCTTTAGCGCGTGAGAAAGTGAATAACCTGGATTCTCTGTGGGAAGCCGTGACCGCCGGGCTGTTACCCTTACCGCTGGAGATTGAGTTTATTCATTTAAGCGATAATCAGCGCCGGCGTTTCGGCGCGTTAATTCTGCTCTTTGATGAGGCGGAAGAGGAGCTGGAAGGGGAGCTGCGTTTTAATGTGCGGCAGTCATAAAAAAGCCCCCGACGGAGCGGGGGCAAGTCGTCGGATAAGACGACGAGGGTTTATTTGTACAGCTCAGCCGTAGCGTGCCAGTTATCGCCGGTACGGGCTTCAATAATACGGTAGCTGCTGGCGCCTTCTTTCTCAGCTTTAGCCGCCAGTTCCTGACGCATATCCATCGGCGCGCTGCCTACCTGAGAAACGGAAACGGTGCCCATGGACTGCAGATTTTGCGCCTGTTCGGCGTTCACTTGATTAACGGCGGCGTTTGCGCCGAAAGAGAGAACGGAAGCCAGACCCAGGGATGCGATGATAATTGCGCTTTTCATAATTTTTTCTCCAACCTTCATATTTGCAGCGGCGGGAGGCTTAATGAACCTGGGGCCGCTGGAGAGATTCTGTTTCAGTTAATGACCGACAATCGTTAAATCTTATTTATAAAGTTCAGCCGTTGCGTGCCAGTGGTCACCGGTACGTGCTTCAATAATGCGGTATGAAGAAGCACCTTCTTCTTGTGCTTTTTTGTTCAGCATTTCGTGCATATCCATCGGGGAAGAACTTACCGCGCCGACGGAAACGGTGCCGATTGCCTGACGGCCTTGAGCCTGTTCGCTGTTGATAGAGTCAGCGGCGAAGGCGCCGAAAGACAGAACGGAAAGGATGCTTAATGCTGCTACAGTGGTTTTGATTTTCATGATGTTCACCTCGTCGAATCTTTTTGTTGGGGGTCTTTGTTTCGTGACCCTCATCACAAAATCAAGTATACACTAATCACTGAAAATATTAATACCTTGCTAATTGTTTTTCATGTAAATAATTACAAAGAAATGTCTTTTTTATAACATATAAGAATTAGAAATGTCTTTTCTTCGCCATGCTTGGTCATTATGGCTAATAAAATCATAAGGATAGGTGAATTTGATCTTTTGTGCGCTTAAGCCGGTTTCATCACGTAAATGAATGTATAGAAGCGGAAAAACACACAAAATGTTAAAGAAATGATAATTTTTTGAAGGGATACCCTCCGGCGCTAACCAGAGGGAAGGGCATCAGAGTTCCTGCTCAAACAGGACGAGAATGGCGTCATGCAGCTCTTTAACGGTAAAACCTCTGGCCGGGGTGGTAAAGATAGTGTCATCACCCGCAATGCTGCCGAGAATCCCTTCGGCTTTGCCAAGGGAGTCCAGAAGCCGGGCGATCAGCTGCGCTGCGCCTGGGCTGGTATGAATAACCACGACCGAATCGTTATAATCGATATCCAGCACCAGGTTTTTTAGCGGGCTGGAGGTCGTCGGGACGCCAAGCTCGGCGGGCAGGCAGTAAACCATTTCCATTTTGGCGTTACGCGTGCGTACGGCGCCAAACTTGGTGAGCATACGTGAGACTTTCGATTGGTTGATATTATCGAAGCCTTCCTCTTGCAGGGCCTGAACGATTTCACCTTGAGAGCTGAATTTCTCTTCTTTAAGCAGCGCTTTAAACGCTTTAACCAGTTCTTCTTGTTTTGCCGAACTACGCATAAGTCACCCAATTATGGTGGTAAAAACAACATCATTATGCATAAACATGCATTTTTATGCAAATAATCCGCAGGGGAGAAGCGTAAATAATGTTATGAAGGGCGCATATTTTAGCAAAAAACCCTAATAAGGAACATGCTTTCGTCACGGCGCGCAAATTGCCACAAAAGTAAATGAAATGTTATTAAATGATGTTGTTCTGCTCAATGTGCTGGGTGTATTGTAACCAACAGTCGATCCGGTACTACGCTTTGCTGGATGGTCAGTCTCAGGGAGGAAAATGCGAAGCTGCTGCATCGCTGCGCACGACCACGCATTCTTCAGCCATAATTATTGTAATTGTTCATCTTGTGAATTAAGGTCCAGGCGACGGAGTAACGAAAGACTATTTTAACCATAATAAGGAGTTTAGGATGAAAGTTGCAGTCCTCGGCGCCGCTGGTGGAATTGGCCAGGCGCTTGCCCTACTACTTAAGACCCAACTGCCTTCAGGTTCAGAACTCTCGTTGTACGACATTGCTCCGGTAACCCCGGGCGTGGCGGTTGATCTAAGCCATATCCCTACCGATGTAAAAATCAAAGGTTTTTCCGGCGAAGACGCCACCCCTGCGCTGGAAGGCGCTGATGTGGTGCTGATATCCGCGGGCGTAGCGCGTAAGCCCGGCATGGATCGCTCCGATTTATTCAATGTTAATGCCGGTATTGTGAAAAATCTGGTACAGCAAATCGCCAAAACCTGTCCGCAGGCCTGCGTCGGGGTGATTACCAACCCGGTGAACACCACCGTGGCGATTGCCGCAGAAGTGCTGAAAAAAGCCGGTGTTTACGATAAGAACAAGCTCTTTGGCGTCACAACGCTGGATATTATCCGCTCGAATACCTTTGTTGCCGAACTGAAAGGCAAATCTTCATCAGATGTTGAGGTTCCGGTGATTGGCGGCCACTCAGGCGTGACTATCCTTCCTTTATTGTCACAAATTCCGGACGTCAGCTTCAGCGAGCTGGAAGTGGCCGATTTAACTAAGCGCATTCAAAACGCCGGTACTGAAGTTGTGGAAGCAAAAGCCGGTGGCGGTTCAGCAACGCTCTCGATGGGACAGGCCGCCGCGCGATTCGGTCTCTCCTTAGTTCGCGCCATGCAGGGAGAGAAAGGGGTAGTGGAATGCGCCTACGTTGAAGGTGATGGTCAATATGCCCGTTTCTTCTCACAGCCGCTGCTGTTAGGCAAAAATGGCGTAGAGCAGCGTCAGTCTATCGGCACGCTGAGCGCGTTTGAGCAGCAGGCGCTGGAGGGGATGCTGGATACGCTGAAGAAAGATATCGCCCTTGGCGAAGACTTTGTGAATAAATAACGTTTCATGAAAAGAAAAGCCGGAGCCTGGGTTCCGGCTTTTTTATGGCTTTCTCCCACCCCTGAATGACTCAACCTGCTGGTAAATCTGCTAAACTCCCCGCGTCTTGAGCGGTAATAAACGAGGACGTTGTGAAAAAAATCGAAAGAAAGCAGACCAGGGACCACATTACGCAAATGCTCCGTTACGAGATCCTTTCCGGTAGCATGAAACCGGGGGATGAACTCGCGCAGGAGAGTATTGCCGAACAGCTGGGGCTTTCTCGTATGCCGGTTCGGGAAGCGCTACAGGCCCTTGAGCAGGAAGGGTTTCTGGTGCGTTTGCCAAACCGCCATATGCAGGTCGCCAGGCTGGCGCCTGACCATGTCAGCCATATTTTCCGGGCCATTGCGGTGATGGCAACGGAGCTTTTTTCATTGGTACCCGCAGCGGCGGGCGAATCGCTGGCGGCCAGCGCGCGCGCGCTGGGGCATTCCGGTGAGCGAGCGCGAGAGCTGGCGTTCCACGAGACGCTCATTTCTTATATTGATAATCGCTATCTGGAAAAAATTTATCAGCAGTTTTTGGATGGTTATATCGGTTATGTCATTCTGTATCTGAAAGAGGATAATCAAGAGTCGGCGCAAATACTCAGCTCTCTGATGGAGGCTATTCGTCAGGGCGATCGCGCCGAGATCGCGCAGGAAACGCAGCGTTATTTCCTCTCTCTGGCAGAAATAATGCGTCAACACATGAAGGATTGGGAAAGTGCAGAAGCCTCGATTAGGGAAAATTAAGCTTCTTTCAGCGAAAGAGCAGGTCGCGGCAGTATTACGTAAAGCTATACTGTCGCGAGATTTAGTTGAAGGGCAAGAAATTACCCTTGAAGGGATCGCCACCATGGTCGGCGTGTCCAGTATGCCCGTGCGTGAAGCGTTTCAGATACTGGCTGCGGATGGGCTGATTAAAGTCCGGCCCAATAAAGGGGCGGTCGTGCTGGGAATTAACGAACAAACGATCCGCGAGCATTATGAGATTCGCGCGCTGCTGGAGAGTGAAGCAGTCGCTAAAGCGTGTCGTCCCGGGACGGACATTTCGCGCATTGCCGAAGTGCATTACTCTGCGGAAAAAGCGCTGGCGGAAAATAACTCAGCTGAATATTCAGACCTGAACCAGGCGTTTCATATGGAGATATGGAACGCGGCGGGAAATGGCAAAATGAAGCTGCTGCTCAGCAATATGTGGAACGGGCTTTCGATGGGGCATAAGGTCACTGAGGAAGAGTACGCGATCATTTCCATCCGCGAGCACAAGGGGATTTTACAGGCCCTGGAGCAGCATAATGAAGCGCTGGCGCGCCAGCGAATGCGCGAGCATATTATCCGTTCGATGGAGAACATGCTAACGCGCTACGTCGAAGAACCCTCCGCTTGATCGCATCGCCTGTAGGACCGCTGCAGGCGCCTTACTTATTCATTTCATAAATAAGTTTCGATAAGTGACTGCTTTCGCAAGATTTTGATAAAGATCTCAATCCTGAAGCTTTCGAAAAAAACGCGTTGACTTACTCTTTGTATGGGAATAATTTCCCTCCCGTCAATATTGGATACAACATCATATATCATTGATGGGATAACTATAAATATGGAACCGATTACCATTACCCTATGTTTGCTGGCGTTTGCTATCGCCATGTTCGTGTGGGAAAAAATCCCCCTCGCGGTCACATCTATGGTGGTTTGCGTCGCGCTGGTGCTTACCGGCGTGCTCAATCTCAAGCAGGCTTTCGCCGGCTTTATCGACACCAACGTTATTCTCTTCGTCGCCATGTTTATCGTCGGCGGGGCGCTATTTGAAACCGGGATGGCGAATAAGGTGGGGGGCGTGATTACGCGCTTCGCGAAAACGGAAAAACAGCTGATTTTTACCATTATGGTCGTGGTTGGCGTGATGTCCGGTTTTCTCTCCAATACCGGTACCGCAGCCGTACTGATCCCGGTCGTTATCGGCGTGGCGGCGAAATCAGGCTTTGCCCGTTCCCGGTTGCTGATGCCGCTGGTTTTTGCCGCCGCGCTCGGCGGTAACCTGTCGTTGATTGGCGCGCCGGGCAACCTGATTGCGCAGTCAGCTTTGCAGAATATTGGCAGCGGTTTTGGCTTTTTTGAATATGCCAAAGTCGGTTTACCGATGCTGATTTGCGGCGTTATTTACTTCCTGACCATCGGCTATAAATTCCTGCCCAATCACCCGAACAGCGGTGCAGTTGGCAGCATCGGTGAACAGCGCGATTACAGCCACGTTCCGCGCTGGAAGCAGATCCTCTCTTTGGTTGTTCTGATCGCCACGATCCTCGGCATGATTTTCGAAAAGCAGACCGGTGTGAGTCTGGCGGTAGCAGGCTGTATCGGCGCGCTGGTGCTGGTGGTTACCGGCGTACTTACAGAAAAGCAGGCCTATAAAGCCATTGATTCTCAGACCATTTTTATCTTCGGCGGCACGCTGGCGCTGGCGAAAGCGCTGGAAATGACCGGGGCGGGAAAACTGGTGGCGGATCACGTGATTGGCATGCTGGGGCAAAACTCTTCGCCGTTTATGCTGCTGGTGGTGGTCTTTGCGCTGTCCATCATTATGACTAACTTCATGTCCAACACCGCGACCGTCGCGCTGTTAGTACCGGTGAGCCTGTCGATTGCCGCGGGCATGGGCGCCGATCCTCGTGCGGTGCTAATGGCGACGGTCATCGGCAGTTCTTGCGCCTACGCTACGCCAATCGGTATGCCTGCCAACATGATGGTGCTGTCGGCAGGTGGCTATAAGTTTGTCGACTACGCCAAATCCGGCATCCCTCTGATTATCGTTTCCACCATTGTCAGCCTGATTCTGCTGCCAATCCTTTTCCCTTTTCATCCGTAATGAACGGAAGCTGTCCTGACTAAGGAGCCTGTATGAGCAAAAGTGAACAGATATCCCATATGACCAATGTGATGGCCAAATTTGTGGGGTATACCGGCAAAGTCTTACCTGATGACGTCACTGCAAAACTGGAAGATTTGCATAAGAAAGAGACCAGTAAACTGGCTGACGTCATCTTTACGACCATGATTGAGAACCAGCGTCTGGCAAAGGAGCTGGATCGCCCCTCCTGCCAGGATACCGGCGTGATTCAGTTTCTGGTGGAGTGCGGGGCGAACTTCCCGCTGATCGGCGAACTGGAAGCGCTGCTGCGTGAAGCGGTGATTAAAGCAACCGTGGATTCCCCGCTGCGCCACAACAGCGTTGAGACTTTTGATGAATACAATACCGGCAAAAACGTGGGTAAAGGCACGCCGACGGTGTTCTGGGAGATTGTCCCCAATTCTGACCAGTGCAGCATTTATACCTATATGGCTGGCGGCGGCTGTTCCCTGCCGGGGAAAGCGATGGTGCTGATGCCGGGCGCGGGTTATGAAGGCGTTACCCGCTTTGTTCTCGACGTGATGACCAGCTACGGTTTGAACGCGTGTCCGCCGCTGCTGGTCGGCGTGGGCGTGGCGACCTCCGTTGAAACGGCGGCGCTGCTGTCGAAAAAAGCGCTGATGCGCCCGATCGGTTCGCATAATGAAAATGAACGTGCGGCCTCGCTGGAAAAAATGCTGGAAGACGGTATTAACAAAATTGGCCTTGGGCCGCAGGGGATGTCCGGTAATACCTCCGTTATGGGCGTGAATATTGAAAACACCGCGCGTCATCCTTCCACCATTGGGGTGGCGGTGAACGTGGGCTGCTGGTCACACCGGAAAGGGCATATCGTTTTTGATAAAGACTTGAACTACACCATTATGTCTCACAGCGGAGTGAATTTCTGATGACGAAAAAAATCCTTACTACGCCAATTAAAGATGAAGATTTAGCCGATATTAAGGCTGGCGATATTATTTATCTCAATGGCCATATTGTTACCTGTCGTGATGTGGCGCACCGTCGCTTAATTGAAGGTGGCCGTGAATTACCCGTTGATGTTAGCGGCGGCGCTATTTTACACGCCGGGCCTATTGTCCGTCCGATTAAAGGCGAAGACGATAAGTTTGAAATGGTCTCCGTCGGACCAACGACCAGCATGCGCATGGAAAAATTCGAAAAAGAATTTATTGCAAAGACCGGCGTGAAATTAATTGTTGGTAAAGGCGGTATGGGCAAGGGCACTGAAGAGGGCTGCGCGGAGCATAAAGCGCTGCACTGCGTATTCCCGGCCGGCTGCGCGGTAGTGGCCGCGGTGTGCGTGGAAGAAATTGAAGATGCGCAGTGGCGCGATCTCGGTATGCCGGAAACGCTGTGGGTATGTCGGGTGAAAGAGTTTGGCCCGTTAATTGTTTCTATTGATACTCATGGTAATAACCTGTTTGAACAGAACAAAGTTATTTTCAATCAGCGTAAAGAGATAGTCGCTGATGAAATATGCCAGAACGTAAGCTTTATCAAATAATCTGGATGATATCATTCGCACGATAATGATGGCGTGATGTTTATGACGATAATAAACAGGGGCTCTGACCGGGCGGTCCAGGGAAATCCACCCTTATTATTTTCGTTATATACCCAAAAGATTTCGAGTTGCTTTGAGGCGGCAAGGGAGAGACAAATTCGTCTGGAACGAATTTGAACAGCCAAAGGCTGCCTCTGGTGAGGGACATGGATGTCCCTCATTACATCCCCGGGAGCTTACGCAAGTAAGTGACTGGGGGGAACGAAGCTGGCCAACAAAGAAGCAATTTGAAAGATGACGGGGATAAATAACATCATTATCGTGCCTCCTGCCCGAAGGCTATTTTATGACTGATGCAGCACTGCTATTAGGTGAAGGCTTCACCCTGATGTTTCTCGGCATGGGGTTCGTGCTGGCGTTTCTGT
>NZ_JBEAFN010000021.1:0-43473 GCF_040061795.1 Klebsiella sp. GN_Kp190 | reverse complement strand
CTGTAAATCTGCCGTCATCGACTTCGAAGGTTCGAATCCTTCCCCCACCACCATCACTTCCATGTCGTATTGAATTCACACTTCGCTCAGTGCCCCATATCCATCCCATGCGGGAAGGATGAGAAGCTTCGACTAAGGTTCGATTCGAGCGGAGCGAGAAAGCGTTGCCGCAGGCAACGACCCGAAGGGCGAGGCGCAACGCGCCGAGTAATCCTTCCCCCACCACCATCACTTCCTTGCAGTACCTCAGCAAAATCAAATTATCAAAACCGTCTTAGTTAGCTCTTTTATTTCTCCAGAACTGATTCTGTATTTCTGCCATATGTGCCCCGCCGGGAGCAGACCGCACAAATGAAAAACCCTGCCGCAGCAGGGTTTAGCTTTACTCGAAATAGAATTAGCGACGGGCGCGAACAATCTGGTATTTGCGCGTCAGGTACTCCACCGGCGCGCTCCAGATATGCACCAGACGGGAGAACGGGAACAGCACAAACAGCGTCATGCCCAGCACCAGGTGCACGCGGAAAATAAACGCCACGCCGTCCAGGTGCGAAGATGCTCCGCCGTGGAAGGTCACCACCGACTGCGCCCAGCCGACCAGCTTCATCATTTCGCTACCGTCCATATGCTGAGCGGAGAACGGAATAGTCAGCAGGCCCAGGGCGCACTGCACCATCAGCAGGGAGAGGATCAGAATATCCGCTCCGGTGGTGGTGGCGCGCACGCGCGGGCTCAGCAGACGACGTTTCAGCAGCAGCAGACCGCCCACCAGCGTCATCACGCCGCAGGCGCCGCCCGCAATCATCGCCATCTTCTGCTTCACGTCGACCGGCAGGAAGGATTCGTACATCCAGTGCGGCGTCAGCATACCGAGAAAGTGACCGGCAAAGATCCCCAGAATCCCGATATGAAACAGGTTCGAAGCCAGATTCATCCCTTTACGGTCCAGCATCTGGCTGGAGGCCGCACGCCAGGTATACTGCCCGTAGTCATAACGCAGCCAGCTTCCCACCAGGAACACCGTACCGGCGATATACGGATAGATGTCAAAGAAGAACATATTCAGGAAGTGCATTATTGCTGTCCTCCGTTAGAGATATTCAAATATTGCGGGGCAACGGCTCCGGCAAAACGACGCTGGTGAGCGGAGATCTCCGACTCGCCGCAGCCCTGATCGGCAAAGAATTTCACCTGTTCTTCTTCCCAGACGGCGTCCAGCGCCTGCGGCGTATCGTCGCGGGCTTCATCGGCGATTTTTTCCGCCACTTTCTGGCTATCGACCTGCGCGTTAGCCAGCTTGAGCAGCAGCTCAAACAGCGCCGCGTAGCCGCTCTCGCGCTGCTGCAGGCGAGCGCTGAGCAGGCCGAGAATCGGCGCGACGTCCTGCAATCCGCCGAGCGCTTCCGCTTCCGGCAGCTGCGCCAGATACTCCAGGTACAGCGGGAGATGATCCGGCAATTCGCGGCTATCCAGCTGCAGACCGTGGCGCTCATACTGCGCCATCAGGTCAACCATCGCCTGGCCGCGATCGCGGGATTCGCCGTGCACGTGCTCAAACAGCAGCAGCGAGGTCGCGCGGCCGCGATCGAACAGTTCGCTGTAGCGAGACTGCGCGTCCAGCACATCCTGAGCGGTCAGGTCACGCAGGAAAACGCTCAGCTTATGGGCATCCTCCGTCGCGAGCTTTTCCGAAGCGGCGATAGCGTCAAACAGCTCCTGCTGATGCTGCCATAAGGCAGCATCAGGGTACTCGAGAAGGCGCGACACAATGACGAGTTCAATCATGGGTGCGGCTCCGTTTTGCTGGTGACGTCGATAGCATCGATACGGCGGCTGTTAAACAGATTGAACTGGCTGTCAGAACCGTGGCAGCCGTCGCCGAAGGTAAAGCCGCAACCGTTTTTCTCCGGGAAGGCGTCGCGGGCCTGCTCGCGGTGGCTGCTCGGCACCACGAAACGGTCTTCGTAGTTAGCGATAGCCAGATAGCGATACATCTCCTGCGCCTGCGCCTCAGTGAGGCCTACCTCTTCCAGCGCCCGGGTATCCAGTACGCCGTCGACGGTTTCCGCGCGTTTGAAGTGGCGCATCGCCAGCATGCGTTTCAGCGCCAGCAGCACCGGCTGGGTATCGCCCGCGGTCAGCAGGTTGGCCAGATACTGAACCGGAATACGCAGGCTTTCCACGTCCGGCAGAATACCGTTGCTGCCCAGTTCCCCCGCGTCGGCGGCCGACTGAATCGGCGACAGAGGCGGCACATACCAGACCATCGGCAGGGTGCGATATTCCGGATGCAGCGGCAGCGCCAGCTTCCAGTCCATCGCCATTTTGTACACCGGCGACTGCTGGGCTGCGTCGATAACGCCCTGCGGCACGCCGTCTTTCAGCGCTTGCTCAATCACTTTCGGGTCGTTCGGGTTGAGGAACACGTCCAGCTGACGCTGATACAGGTCTTTCTCATTCTCCGTGCTGGCGGCATTTTCAATGGCGTCCGCGTCATACAGCAGCACGCCGAGGTAGCGAATACGCCCCACGCAGGTTTCCGAGCAAACGGTCGGCATCCCGGATTCGATACGCGGGTAGCAGAAGATGCACTTCTCCGATTTCCCGCTCTTCCAGTTGAAGTAGATTTTCTTGTACGGACAGCCGGTGATGCACATACGCCAGCCGCGGCACTTGTCCTGGTCGATCAGTACGATGCCGTCTTCTTCACGTTTGTAGATGGCGCCGCTCGGGCAGGTCGCCACGCACGCCGGGTTCAGGCAGTGCTCGCACAGACGCGGTAGATACATCATGAAGGTGTTTTCGAACTGGCCGTACATCGCCTTCTGCATGTTCTCAAAGTTCTGGTCTTTGGCGCGTTTCTCGAACTCGCCACCCAGAATTTCTTCCCAGTTTGGACCGCTGGTGATTTTATCCATCCGCTGGCCGGTGATCAGCGAGCGCGGGCGGGCGATCGGCTGGTGTTTGCTTTCCGGCGCGTTGTGCAGGTTCT
This sequence comes from Klebsiella sp. GN_Kp190, assembly GCF_040061795.1. Taxonomy (NCBI): domain Bacteria; kingdom Pseudomonadati; phylum Pseudomonadota; class Gammaproteobacteria; order Enterobacterales; family Enterobacteriaceae; genus Klebsiella; species Klebsiella sp. GN_Kp190. The sequence goes on along the minus strand of NZ_JBEAFN010000021.1, from coordinate 40,481 downwards.
GGTAGTCGTAGTCAAACGGCTCGTAGTAGTCGTCGATGCCCGGCAGATGCGGGTTAGCAAAGATTTTACCGAGCAGCATCGCGCGGTTGCCCATGCGCGGCTGTAGCTTGCCGTTGATCTTACGGATCCAGCCGCCCTTCCACTTCTCCTGATTCTCCCAGTCGTTCGGGAAACCGACGCCCGGTTTACTTTCAACGTTGTTGAACCACGCGTACTCCATACCCTCGCGGCTGGTCCAGACGTTTTTACAGGTGACCGAGCAGGTATGACAGCCGATGCACTTATCGAGATTCAGCACCATGCCGACTTGTGAACGAATTTTCATTTTACGCTCTCCTGTACCTGGTCGTTACCTTCGCCATCTAACCAGTTAATATTCTTCATCTTACGTACCACCACGAACTCATCGCGGTTAGACCCTACCGTGCCGTAGTAGTTAAAGCCGTAGGCCAGCTGGGCATAGCCGCCGATCATATGGGTCGGCTTCGGCGTAATACGGGTCACGGAGTTGTGGATCCCGCCGCGCTGCTCGGTGATCTCGGAACCCGGCAGGTTTACGATACGCTCCTGGGCGTGGTACATCATGGTCATCCCGGCCGGCACGCGCTGGCTGACCACCGCGCGGGCGGTCAGCGCGCCGTTGCTGTTGAACACCTCGATCCAGTCGTTATCCTCAATCCCCAGATCTTTGGCGTCCGCTTCGCTCATCCACACAATCGGCCCGCCGCGCGACAGCGTCAGCATCAGCAGGTTGTCGCTGTAGGTGGAGTGGATACCCCACTTCTGGTGCGGCGTCAGGAAGTTCAACGCCTTCTCCGGGTTACCGTTGGATTTCGCCCCCATCACCGTTTTCACCGAACGGGTATCAATTGGCGGACGATAGACCAGCAGGCTTTCGCCAAAATCGCGCATCCACTGGTGATCCTGATACAGCTGCTGGCGGCCGGAAAGCGTACGCCACGGGATCAGTTCGTGAACGTTGGTGTAGCCGGCGTTATAGGAAACGTGCTCATCTTCGAGTCCGGACCAGGTCGGGCTGGAGATAATTTTGCGCGGCTGGGCCTGAATATCGCGGAAGCGGATTTTTTCCTCTTCTTTATTCGTCGCCAGGTGCGTATGGTCGCGACCGGTAAATTCGCTGAGCGCCGCCCAGGCTTTCACCGCCACGTGGCCGTTGGTCTCCGGCGCCAGGGTCAGGATCATCTCTGCCGCATCAATTGCGGTGTTAAGCATCGGCTGGCCTTTCGCCGGGCCGTCCGCTTTGGTGTAGTTGAGCTTGCGCAGCAGATCCATTTCGCTCTGGGTATTCCAGGCGATGCCTTTCCCGCCGTTGCCGATTTTCTCCATCAGCGGGCCGATAGAAGTGAAGCGTTCGTATGTCGCCGGATAATCGCGCTCGACGGTCAGAATATGCGGCGCGGTTTTCCCAGGAATCAGGTCACATTCGCCTTTTTTCCAGTCCTTAACGTCCAGCGGCTGCGCCAGTTCGGCGGCGGAGTCGTGCTGGATAGGCAGCGTCACCACGTCGGTCTCTTTGCCGAGGTGCCCCACGCAGACTTCAGAGAATTTCTTCGCGATATCTTTGTAGATATCCCAGTCGCTTTTCGATTCCCAGGCCGGGTCGACGGCGGCTGATAGCGGATGAATAAACGGATGCATATCCGAGGTATTCATGTCGTCTTTTTCATACCAGGTGGCGGTCGGCAGCACGATGTCGGAATAGAGGCAGGTGCTCGACAGACGGAAATCGAGTGTCACCACCAGATCCAGCTTGCCGTCGAGACCGTTGTCTTTCCACTCCACTTCTTCCGGCTTCACGCCGCCCTGCTTACCGAGATCTTTGCCCTGAATACCGTTTTCCGTACCCAGCAGGTACTTCAGCATGTACTCGTGGCCCTTACCGGAGGAGCCCAGCAGGTTAGAACGCCAGATAAACAGGTTGCGCGGATGGTTTTTACCGTTTTCCGGCTGCTCTGCGGCAAAGCGAATGGAACCCTCTTTCAGGGATTTGACGGTGTAATCGACCGGCGTCATGCCCGCTTTCTTCGCCTCTTCCGCGATGCGCAGCGGGTTGGTGCCCAGCTGCGGCGCCGACGGCAGCCAGCCCATACGTTCAGCGCGCACGTTGAAGTCAATCAGGTGGCCGCTGTAGCGGGATTTATCCGCTAACGGCGACAGCAGCTCCTGCGCGGTCACGGTTTCGTAGCGCCACTGGCTGGAGTGGTTATAGAAGTACGACGTGCTGTTCATATGACGCGCCGGACGCTGCCAGTCGAGAGCAAACGCCAGCGGCTGCCATCCGGTCTGCGGACGCAGTTTTTCCTGGCCGACATAGTGCGCCCAGCCGCCGCCGCTCTGACCGACGCAGCCGCAGAAGATCAGCATATTGATAAGACCGCGATAGTTCATATCGAGGTGGAACCAGTGGTTCAGACCGGCGCCGACGATAATCATCGAACGGCCGTGGGTCTTATCGGCGTTATCGGCAAACTCCCGCGCGGTACGGATAATGTGCGCCCGGGAAACGCCGGTGATTTTCTCCGCCCACGCTGGGGTATACGCTTTGACGTCATCGTAGCTGCTGGCGCAGTTTTCATCGCCAAGACCGCGATCCAGACCGTAGTTCGCCATGGTCAGGTCGTAGACGGTGGTGACCAGCACGCTAGAGCCATCGGCCTTCTGCAGGCGTTTGACCGGCAGTTTGTGCAGCAGCACGTTTTCCAGCTCGACTTTATTAAAGTGCTCGGTGCCTTCGCCGCCAAAATACGGGAAGCCGACGTTGGCGATATCGTCGTGGCCGCCCAGCAGGCTCAGGCGCAGCTCAACGTCTTCGCCGGTTTTGCCGTCGCGCTGTTCCAGGTTCCACTTGCCTTTGTCGCCCCAGCGGAAGCCGATAGAGCCGTTCGGTACGGTGATTTCGCCCTTCTCATCAAAAGCGACGGTTTTCCATTCCGGGTTCGTTTCCTGACCTAATGCATCCACCAGGTCAGCCGCGCGCAGCATGCGGCCCGCCGCGTAATAGCCGTCGCGCTCTTCAAGCATCACCAGCATCGGCATGTCGGTGTAGCGGCGCACGTAATCGGTGAAATACTGGCTCGGTTTGTCGAGATGGAACTCGCGCAGCATGACGTGGCCCATCGCCAGCGCCATCGCCGCATCGGTACCCTGCTTCGGCGCCAGCCACAGATCGCAGAGCTTGGCGATTTCGGCGTAGTCAGGGGTGATGGCAACGGTTTTGGTACCTTTGTAGCGCACTTCGGTAAAGAAGTGGGCATCCGGGGTACGGGTCTGCGGAACGTTGGAACCCCAGGCGATAATATAGCTGGAGTTATACCAGTCGGCGGATTCCGGCACGTCGGTCTGCTCGCCCCAGGTCTGCGGTGACGCAGGCGGCAGGTCGCAGTACCAGTCGTAGAAGCTCAGGCAGGTGCCGCCGATCAGCGACAGATAGCGCGCGCCGGAGGCATAGGAGACCATTGACATCGCCGGAATAGGCGAGAAGCCGGCCACGCGGTCCGGGCCGTAGGTTTTGACGGTGTAGACGTTAGAGGCGGCAATCAGCTCGTTCACTTCCTGCCAGGACGAACGCACGAAACCGCCGCGGCCGCGCGCCTGCTTAAAGCTTTTCGCTTTGTCGGCGTCTTCAATAATAGAGGCCCAGGCATCCACCGGATCGCTGTGCTGAACTTTCGCTTCACGCCACATTTTCATCAGGCGTTTGCGCATCAGCGGATACTTCAGGCGGTTGGCGCTGTAAAGATACCAGGAGTAGCTGGCACCGCGCGGGCAGCCGCGCGGCTCGTGGTTTGGCATATCCGGACGGGTGCGCGGATAGTCTGTCTGCTGGGTTTCCCAGGTAACCAGGCCATTTTTGACATAAATCTTCCAGCTGCACGAACCGGTGCAGTTGACACCGTGGGTGGAGCGCACAACTTTATCGTGCTGCCAACGTTGACGGTATCCATCCTCCCAGTCCCGGTTGGTTTTTAGAAGCTGGCCGTGCCCATCGGCAAAGGTTTCACCCTTCTGTTTGAAGTAGCGAAACCGGTCCAGGAATTTACTCATCGGGTCTCTCCTGTGTGGAGCCTGACGGCTCTCTGATAAATCGACATTGCTGGATTTGCAGCGAAGGTAACGCTATGAAAGAGGGAGAGAATTGATAACGATCAAGACGATATGGCTTATAAAAACGGGTTAACACAGTAATTACCACCAAAGTAGTATTTATTTCTATTTTTTATTTTATTGATTAACAAAGATATTTTTCATAAAAGCCTGCAGAAAATAAGGATTAGCGATCCGCCATGGTATTAAGGGGTAGATACCCCTGAAGTCATTTTTTCTGTGACTTCAGGGGGCTTTTAAAATTACCCCATACCATTAGTATGTTGTAACTAAAAAATAAACGCTAAAAAGGGCGCAAATACCGTTGCGCCCTTTGCAGAAACTCAGAAAGAAATATTATTTCTGCTTGCGTCCGTAGACTGCCCAGGTAATCACCACGCAGGCGATATAGAACACCAGGAAGACCTTCATAGCGCCGGCCGGTGAGCCGGTTAAATCCAGCGAAATACCAAACGCTTTTGGAATAAAGAAGCCGCCAATCGCGCCAATCGCCGAAATAAAGCCCAGCGCCGCCGCCGTATCGGTCGCCGCTTCACGCATGGCCTGCGCTTCGCTGCCGCCCTGCGCCTTAACGCGATCCATGGTCATTTTGCGGAAGATAACCGAGATCATCTGGAAGGTAGACGCGCTGCCCAGACCGGCGGTCAGGAACAGCACCATAAATACCGCGAAGAAGGCAATAAAGTTGCCGCCCTCGCCGTGGGTCGGCAGCGTCAGGAACAGCAGGCCGCAGAAGATAGCCATAACCACGAAGTTCACCAGCGTCACGCGAGTCCCGCCGAGGCGGTCGGAGATCGCCCCGCCGGTCGAGCGCGCCAGGGCGCCGATAAACGGCCCGAAGAACGCGTAATGCAGAATCTGCACATCCGGAAACTGGGTCTTCGACAGCATGGCGAAGCCCGCCGAGAAGCCGATAAACGAGCCGAAGGTGGCAAGATAGAGCAGCGCCATAATCCACAGATGGGCGCGCTTCAGTACCGGTAGCTGCTCGCTCAGCGACGCCTTCGACGCCGACAGATCGTTCATAAAGAACCACGCCGCCAGGGTGAAGATAATCAGGAACGGCACCCAGATCCACGCCGCGTTTTCCAGATACAGCATGGAGCCGTCCGGCTGCTCGCTGCCGGTACCACCAAAGACGGCGAAGATCGACAGCGAAATCACCAGAGGGGCAACCAGCTGCATTACGCTGACGCCCATGTTCCCGAGGCCGCCGTTGATGCCCAGCGCGCCGCCCTGCTTCTGTTTCGGAAAGAAGAAGCTGATGTTAGCCATACTGGAAGCAAAGTTCGCCCCCGCAAAACCGCAGAGCAGAGAAATAATCACGAAAACGCTGAAGGGCGTAGAGGTATCCTGTACCGCGAAGCCTAACCAGACGCAGGGCACGATCATGATCCCGGTACTGAACGCGGTCCAGCGACGTCCGCCGAACAGCGGCACCATAAACGCGTAAGGCACGCGCAGCAGCGCGCCGGAGAGCGCCGGGAGCGCGGTCAGCATAAACAACTGGTCGGTGGTAAACTGAAAGCCGACTTTATTCAGGTTGACGGCAACGGCGCTGAACAACATCCAGACGCAGAATGCCAGCAAAAGACACGGGACGGAGATCCACAGATTGCGGCTGGCGACGCGATGACCGCGCTGCTGCCAGAATTCAGGATCTTCGGGACGCCAGTCGCTAATGACTGAACTGTTAGTCTTCTCCGGGATTGAAGAGTGACTCATAGACACCTCTAATAATTCATATTAACCCTGGCTACCTTATGGGTTACAGGCGGCGGTAAGTTGATATAAATCAAAGGAAAAGTTGGCGCTAATTTGGCTAAAAAAAACGCATCACCCGAAGTGAGTAGCTATTTCTGCGTAAAAAAGTGTGGTTTTTCACGCCAGTGCTGGCATTGTCCGAACGTCTGCCACCAGCCCATCACACCCTGACAATTAAGGGGTAATCCTTTGGGGGTATGGGTATACTCCAGGGGATGTCCGAGAATAAGCGCCACTCCCGGATGATTTGCCGGTCAGGAGCCTCATACCCCATGTTGAAACGTCTTTTTACGCCGCTAACGCTGGTTAATCAACTCGCGTTAATCGTTCTGTTAGCCACGGTCATCGGCGTCGCCGGAATGGCGATCTCTTCTCGCCTGGTGCACGGCGTTCAGGGCAGCGCGCATGCGATTAATAAAGCCGGCTCGCTGCGCATGCAGAGCTACCGCCTGCTGGCGGCAGTACCGCTGGGCGAGAGCGATCAAAAGCTGCTCGATGAAATGACGGCCACCGTTTTTAGCCCGGAACTGCAGTACGCCGCCCGCCATGACGATCAGCAGCGCCAGCTTCAGGCGTTACAGCACTACTGGCAGCTGGAGCTGGCGCCGGGAATGCGCAGGGCGCAAAATCAGGCCTCGGTCGCGACGGATGTCGCTGGCTTTGTCGATCGCATCGACCAACTGGTGACCGCTTTCGATCACACCACCGAGGAGCGGATTAAACACGTGGTCTGGATCCAGCGCATCATGGCCGTGGGGATGGCGCTGCTGCTGGTGTTTACCATCGTCTGGCTGCGCGCCCGCCTGCTACGCCCGTGGAAACAGCTGCTCGGCATGGCCCGAGCGGTGAGCCGACGCGATTTTACCCAGCGCGCGCAGATTAGCGGACGCAACGAGATGGCGACGCTCGGTATGGCGCTGAACAATATGTCTGAAGAGCTGGCGGAGAGCTATTCGGTGCTTGAACGCCGGGTGCAGGAAAAAACCGCCGGTCTGGAGCAGAAAAACGAGATCCTCGCCTTCCTGTGGCAGGCCAACCGCCGACTGCACTCGAACGCGCCGCTCTGCGAGCGCATTTCGCCCGTTCTTAACGGGTTACAGGGGCTAACCCTGCTGCGCGATATTGAAGTTCGCGTTTACGATATGGAAGATGAAGACAACCATCAGGAGTTTTCCTGCCACTCCGATATTCAGTGCGACGACAGAGGCTGCTATCTGTGTCCGCGCGATCTGCCGCCGCTGCCGGATACCGGCACCACCTTAAAATGGCGGCTGTCGGATGCCCATAATCAGTACGGTATTTTGCTGGCCACCCTGCCCGCCGGGCGGCATCTGAGCCACGATCAGCAGCAGCTGGTGGATACGCTGGTTGAACAACTCACCGGCACCCTCGCCCTCGATCGCCATCAGGAGCGCCAGCAGCAGCTTATCGTGATGGAGGAGCGCGCCACTATCGCCCGCGAGCTCCACGACTCCATCGCCCAGTCGCTCTCCTGTATGAAAATGCAGGTTAGCTGCCTGCAGATGCAGGGCGACGATCTGCCGGAAGCGAGCCGCCAGCTGCTGGGGCAAATCCGTAATGAACTCAATACCTCCTGGGCCCAGCTGCGCGAACTGCTGACGACCTTCCGGCTACAGCTCACCGAACCGGGGCTGCGCCCGGCGCTGGAGGCCAGCTGCCGGGAATACAGCGCCCACTTCGGTTTTACGGTACGCCTGGATTATCAGCTGCCGCCGCGTTTTGTTCCATCGCATCAGGCCATTCATCTGCTGCAAATCGCCCGGGAAGCGCTCAGCAACGCGCTGAAACACGCCAATGCCACCGACGTCAGCGTTACCGTGGCGTTGCGGGACAATCAGGTCCGGCTGACGGTGGCCGATAACGGTCGCGGCGTGCCGGATCACGCGGAGCGCAGCAACCACTACGGCCTGATTATCATGCGCGATCGCGCGCAGAGTCTGCGCGGGGACTGTCAGGTTCGGCGTCGAGAAACCGGCGGTACCGAAGTGGTGGTCACTTTTATCCCTGAAAAATCGTTTTCAATCCAATAAGGAGAACTTCATGAGTCAACAGGAACGGGCAACCATCCTTCTCATCGACGATCACCCGATGCTGCGCACCGGCGTCAAACAGCTGATCAGCATGGCCCCGGACATCCAGGTTATCGGCGAAGCCAGCAACGGCGAGCAAGGGATTGCGATGGCGGAATCATTAGATCCCGATTTGATTCTGCTGGATCTCAATATGCCGGGCATGAACGGTCTGGAAACCCTCGACAAGCTGCGCGAAAAGTCGCTTTCCGGCCGCGTGGTGGTATTTAGCGTTTCCAATCATGAAGAAGATGTGGTTACCGCCCTGAAACGCGGCGCCGACGGCTATCTGCTGAAGGATATGGAACCGGAAGATCTGCTGAAGGCGCTGCAGCAGGCCGCGGCAGGCGAAATGGTGCTCAGCGAAGCGTTAACCCCGGTGCTGGCTGCCAGCCTGCGCGCTAATCGCGCCACCTCGGACCGCGACATCAGCCAGCTGACCCCGCGCGAGCGCGATATTCTCAAGCTGATTGCCCAGGGCCTGCCGAACAAAATGATCGCCCGCCGTCTGGACATCACCGAAAGTACCGTCAAAGTCCACGTCAAGCATATGCTCAAGAAAATGAAGCTGAAATCGCGCGTGGAAGCGGCGGTTTGGGTCCATCAGGAGCGCGTATTCTAGGGCAGATGTTGCCACGAAACGCCCTCGGCCGGTACCCGTACCAACGGCTCAGTCAGCGCCAGTGCGATCTCATTGGATGAGACGCGCTGACCCGTTTTATCCTCCACCACCAGCGAAAGATGCCAGCGGTTGCTCGCCCCGGCTTCGCTGCTCCAGCGCGGCATAATCACGGTCCAGCCGTCCGTACTGTTCGCCTCAATTGGCGATGTCAGGCTTAGCGCCTGGGTGTCCCCCTGCCAGCTCAGCGACTTAATGCCGTGCAGGCTGCGAATCTGCAGTTTCAGCTGCACCGTCTCCCCCGGCTGAAGATCCCAGGGCGGCGTCGCCAGATAAACCGACAGCGTTTTACGCTGGCGATATTCAACGACCGGCAGGTTATCCCGTTCCGGGCTGTCGTAGCGGCTGCCGCGAAGCGATCGGCTAACGGCGACTTCATCGGCCGCCAGCTGCTGCTTCAGCGGGACGCCGAAGCGATAGTTCAGCTTCAGCCCAACATCATTTTGGCTGACGCCGCTCTCGCCCTGCTTATGCTTAGCCGTGACCGTGACCAGCGGAACGGGAGTGTAATTCAGCCCCACCGACACCGCGACCGGGTTATGGTAGCCGGTACCCGAATGGAACAGATCGACGCTATCGCCAAAATACTGCTCCACGCTGACGCTGGTATTAATGTGCTGATAAAACGGCAGCCGCGCCTGGGCGGTCACATCGTAGCCGCTCGCCATACGCTGCTGCTGGGTCAGGCTACTCCCCTGCTGCCAGCCGCCGAGCGGCTGGTAGTAGTTCGCCGACAGGCGCAGCGACTCGCCCCAGGCTTCGGCCCCAACGCTGCCGCGCGCCATCCGATCGTCCAGAGCTTTATCGTAGAAAGAGTTGTAGCCCAGCAGCCAGGAGCCCATCCGCCAGCGCTGGCCGAGACCAATATTGCCGACCAGACCCGTATCCCGCTGGGTGACCGAGTACTGATTCCAGGTAAGGTAGTCGCCGTTATCCTGCAGAGGGACAAACCAGCTCCCTTTGCTGCCGGTAAAATTGCCCTCTTTATCCACCAGCAGATCGACGTTGGCGTTGCCCCACGGCGAAAGCCAGTTCTCCAGCTGGTGGCTGACCTCGTTCCCCAGTTTACCGATGGCAAATACTCGCGCCTGTTCGCTGGTTGTCAGCCCGTTATCGCTCATACTGGCTTCGCCAAATTTCTTCGCCATCTCGGCAAAGTGCTTTGCGTCGTCGTCGACCTGCGGCGCCAGGCCGAGGTCGGGTAAGCTCTCAGGCGCGCCGGAGAACGCCTGATTGTCCTGCAGCGCGCGGGCGGGCGCGCCTGCCAGCAGCAGAAGAAGCGGTAAATACGGGGTTATGCGGAACGACAAGGAGCTCAAATCGGTTACGTCTACTCACGAAGTGGTGGCGGCAAAACCTAAGTTTATCGTTTTTTGCCCGCCCTCGCAGCCTCTGGCGCGATTCCAGGAATATGCTGAATCTCAGGCCTGAACCCGCTTCGCCGCCAGCAGCGCCTTAAGCTCCGGGAGACAGGAACCGCAGCTGGTGCCGCATTTGAGTTTCGCCCCCAGCGCGGCAGGCGTACGGCAGCCGCTGGCAATCGCTTCGCCTATCGCCCGTTCGCCCACGCTAAAGCAGCTGCAGATAATGCGCCCGCGCGGCATCTCATCGCCGCCTTTTCTGCCGCTCAATAGTGCATGGCGCCGGGCGGCGTTCTGCGGCGGGGTGCGAAACGCGGCGTGAATCCACTCGGCATCAATAGCCGGCTCGCTGGCGTCGCTCCACCAGCCGAGCATCAGCTCTCCCCCCTGCCACGCCAGCAGGTTCCAGACGTTGCCGCCTTCGGCTACCTGCATCTGCCATCCCTGCCGCTGACACCAGCCCACAAGCCAGTCGCGGGAGCGGGTATCCCCCGCCAGCGAAAGATGGATAACGCCCTGCGCCGCCCGCCGCCGCCAGTGCAGCGAGGCGGGGAGCGGAACCGGCTGGCGAGCAAAAAGCTCGCCTTTCCACGCCGGCAGCCAGGCGGCTATCGCTACCGCCGCCTGTTTACTTTCCGGCTGCCCGGAGTGCGGGTCGGTGACCGCCCTCAGCAGGTTATTCACCCGTCCCTGGCGAGCATACTGATCATTCCAGTGCATCGGCACAAACAGCGATCCGGGACGCTGGCCAGCGCTGATTGTCACTTTTGCTACCATCACCCCATTCGGTGAGCGGACCCGCGCCAGTTCACCTTCCAGCAGCTGATAGCGCGTCGCGTCCGCTGGCGCGACTTCCACCACCGGTTCGCTAATATGCTGCATCAGACGCGGCACCGCGCCAGTGCGGGTCATGGTGTGCCACTGATCGCGGATCCGCCCGCTGTTGAGGATCAGCGGATAGAACGCATCGGTGACCGCCCGAGTGGGCTGTGGTGTCACCGGGACCATGCGCAGTTTGCCGCTGCGGTGCCACCCCTTGAGCAAACCCCAGCTTGCATGGCTGCGGCTCACCGGCCAGCGCACCGGTTCCAGCGCATCCCACGCTTCGCGGCTGAGATCCGCCAGTCCGCCGATGTCAAACGCCCGCTGGCCATCGTTTTCATATCCTGAAAGCGCGGCGTGTTCGCTGAACACCTCGTGCGGATGCTGCCAGGCAAAGGCGGAGCCGAAGCCCAGCGCCTGGGCCACGCGGGCGACGATCCACCAGTCGGCTCTGGCCTCCCCCGGCGGCGGCATGAAAGCGCGCTGGCGTGAGATCCGCCGTTCGGAGTTGGTTACCGTGCCGCTCTTCTCTCCCCACGCCAGCGCGGGAAAGCGGATATGGGCAAAGCGTCCGGTATCGGTAGCGGCGGCGACGTCGGAAACGATGACCAGCGGACAGGCCGCCAGCGCTTCGCTTACCGCATGGCTGTCCGGCAGCGACACCACCGGATTGGTGCCCATAATCCACACCGCTTTCACCTCGCCGCGGCCAATGGCGGCGAACAGATCCACCGCCGTCAGCCCCGGCGTTTGCGCCAGACGTTCGGTCCCCCAGAAGCGCGCCAGACGCCGTAAATCATCGGTTTCAAAATTCATATGCGCCGCCAGCATGGTCGCCAGCCCGCCCACCTCGCGCCCGCCCATGGCGTTAGGTTGTCCGGTCAGCGAAAAAGGCCCGCAGCCCGGGCGGCCAAATTTCCCGCTCGCCAGGTGAACGTTGATGATAGCGTTGCATTTATCGCTGCCGCTGGCGGATTGGTTAATCCCCATGGTATAGAGCGTGATGGCGCGCGGAGCGGCGATAAACTCGCTGTAGAACTCGGCGACCTGCTGTCGCGGCAGGCCGCAGAACTGCGCTACTTTGTTGATGTTCCAGTTCCGGGCGATAGCCAGCGCCTGCGGCGCATCGCTGAAATCACCGCTGATGGCGCCGCTGGCGGCAATGGCGTTCAGCAGGCCGACAAACAGCCCGCCGTCGCTGCCGGGAGCCAGCGCCAGATGCCGGTCCGCGATATCGCAGGTGGCGGTCCGACGCGGATCAATGACCACCACCCGCATCTGCGGATTGTCGCGCTTCGCCTGCGCCAGCCGCTGATAGAGTACCGGATGCGCCCAGGCGGCGTTCGACCCGACCAGCACCACCAGATCGCTGTTTTCCACGTCCTCATAGCTGCACGGCACCACATCAGCGCCCAGCGCCCGTTTGTAGCCGGTAACCGCTGAAGACATGCACAGCCGCGAATTGGTATCGATATTTGCCGCGCCGATAAACCCCTTCATCAGCTTATTCGCCGCGTAGTAGTCTTCGGTCAGCAGCTGGCCGGAGGCATAAAACGCCACCGCCTGCGGCCCGTGACGGTCGATGACCTCCCGCAGGCGCGAACCCGCCGCCGCCAGCGCCTGGGTCCAGGTTGCGCGCTCGCCGTCGACTTCCGGGAAGAGCAATCTTCCCGCCAGGCCGACGGTTTCGCCCAGCGCCGCCCCCTTCACGCACAGGCGTCCAACGTTTGCCGGGTGCTGCTCATCCCCGCGTACGGTAACCTGGCCATCGGCATTCAGGCTGGCGATAACGCCGCAGCCGACTCCGCAATAGGGACACGTGGTCCTGGTTTCCGTCATCAGGAGGCCTCCGCGCGCGCCAGCAGCTGCTGGTTGCCAACCCACACTTTACCGTTCTCCACTTTGACCGGCCAGGCGCGTACCGCCAGTTCGCCGCCGTCGCACTGGCGGCCATCGCGCAGGCGGATGCGCTGCTTATACAGAGGCGAAATCACGATCGGTTCGCCGCCCGCATCGCCAAGCAGGCCGCGCGACAAAACGTTGGCCTCGCTGCCCGGTTCAAGGTTATCGAGGGCATACACCTGGTCGCCGAAGCGGAACAGCGCAATCTGCCGCTCGCCGAGCCGCGCGCCAATCCCCGCCTGCTGTGGAATGGCGTCGAGATCGCAAATGGCCTGCCACGGGCGGGACGGCAGCGCCGGTTCGGCCTGCGCCGCGAACGGGGCCAGCTGCGGCTGGCCGCGCAGGGTTTGCCGCTGTACGCTTTCGTCCGGCTCATCGCTGTTCACGTAGGAGCGGAACAGCGCCAGCCGCTGCGGATCGTTAAGGGTGGTTTGCCATTCGCACTGGTAGCTCTCGACCACCCGCGCCATCTCCTGCTCCAGCTCTTCGCCGATGCCGAGGCTGTCTTCGAGGATCACGTCGCGCAGATAGTCGACCCCGCCTTCAAGGTTGTCCATCCAGGTACTGGTGCGCTGCAGGCGATCCGCGGTACGAATGTAGAACATCAGCAGCCGATCAATACTGCGAATAAGGGTGGCCTCATCAAGATCGCTGGCGAACAGGTCGGCATGGCGCGGCTTCATGCCGCCGTTGCCGCAAACGTACAGGTTCCAGCCCTTCTCCGTGGCGATAACCCCAATATCTTTCCCTTGGGCTTCCGCGCATTCGCGGGTACAGCCGGAGACGGCCATTTTAATTTTGTGCGGCGCGCGCAGCCCCTTGTAGCGATGTTCGAGGGTGACCGCCAGGCCGGTGGAATCCTGGACGCCGTAGCGGCACCAGGTCGAACCGACGCAGGATTTCACCGTCCGCAGGGATTTGCCGTAGGCGTGGCCGGTTTCAAATCCCGCCTCGGCCAGCTCGCGCCAGATTGCCGGGAGCTGCTCCAGGCGCGCGCCGAACAGGTCGATACGCTGGCCGCCGGTCACTTTACTGTATAGCTGATAGCGTTTGGCGATCTGGCCGATCGCAATCAGCCCGTCCGGCGTCACCTCTCCCGCCGCCATGCGCGGCACCACCGAATAGGTGCCGTCTTTCTGAATATTGGCGAAGTAGCGATCGTTGGTGTCCTGAAGCGGCAGATGCGCCGGCTTCAGCAGATATTCATTCCAGCAGGAGGCCAGCACCGAGGCCACCAGAGGTTTACAGACTTCACAGCCGTGGCCGTGTCCATAGCGGGCAATCAGCTGTTCGAAGGTGCGGATATGGTTGACGCGTACCAGGTGATAGATCTCCTGCCGCGACCACGGAAAGTGCTCGCAGATATCCTTTTTAACTTCGACGCCCTGCCCGGCAAGCTGGTACTCCATCACCTGTTTCACCAGCGCGCTACAGCCGCCGCAGCCGGTCGCCGCTTTAGTGCAGCTTTTTATCGCCGCCATATCGCCCGCGCCGCCGCTCACCGCCTGGCAGATATCGCCTTTGCTGACGTTGTGACAGGAGCAAATCTGCGCGCTGTCCGGCAGCGCCGCTACCCCGAGCGCTTTTGGCGCGCTGCCCTCACGCGCCGGAAGGATCAGGCTTTCCGGGTGTTTGGGTAAAGCCATCCCGTTAAGCATCATCTGTAGCAGCGTGGCATAGTCGCTGGCATCCCCGACCAGCACCCCGCCGAGCAGTTTTTTGCCCTCCGCGCTGACCACGATTTTTTTGTAGATCTGCTGCGGCCCATCAGTCCACTGATAGCTCTGACAGCCCGGCGTGCGCCCCTGGGCGTCGCCGAACGAGGCGACATCGACGCCCAGCAGCTTTAGCTTAGTGCTCATATCCGCGCCGCTAAAGCAGCCCGCCTCGCCCGCAAGGGTGGCCGCCGCGGCGCGCGCCATCTGATAGCCGGGCGCCACCAGACCATAAATTTTGTTTTCCCACAGGGCGCATTCGCCGATCGCCAGTACGTCCGGGTCGGAGGTACGGCACTGGTTGTCGATGCATATGCCGCCACGTTCGCCTACGTTCAGTCCGCCGCTGCGCGCCAGCGCGTCCTGGGGGCGAATACCGGCGGAGAACACCAGCATATCGGTCGCCAGCGAGCTGCCGTCGGCGAAGTTCAGCTGCAGCCCCTGCTCATTGCGCACAATTTCCGTCGTCGCCTTGCTGGTATGCACCCCGACGCCCAGTTGGCTGATTTTTTCCCGCAGCATCGCCGCGCCGCCGTTGTCCAGCTGCACCGCCATCAGGTTCGGCGCAAACTCGACAACGTGAGTTTCCAGCCCCAGCTGCTTCAGCGCGTTGGCCGCTTCCAGCCCGAGCAGGCCGCCGCCGATAACCACACCCCGTCGGGCGGTTGCGGCGCGGGCGGCAATCTGGTCGAGGTCGTCTAGCGTACGATAAACAAAACAGCCCTCGAGATTATGACCCGGCACCGGCGGAACAAACGGGTAAGACCCCGTCGCCAGCACCAGCTTATCCCAGTGGGTTTCGTGGCCGAAGGCATCGCGCACCACCCGCGCTTCGCGGTCGATGCTAGCGACCGATTCGCTCAGGCGCAGCTCAATACCGTGCTGAGCGAAAAAATCGCCCTCAACCAGCGACAGCGATTCCGCGCTGCGTCCGGCGAAATATTCCGTCAGATGAACCCGGTCGTAAGCGGCATAGCGCTCCTCGCAGAACACCACAATCCGGTACTGTTGATGAAGGTGACGGTCGACGCATTGCTCAAGAAAATGGTGGCCGACCATACCGTGTCCGACCAGCACTAATACAGGTTTTGTCATCGTAGTTTGTCCCGCAGCGCGCGGCTGCATCGTTGAAGAGGGATCGAAGAGCCACTCTGCCGGCGCCGGCGCATGCGCCCCCAGCAGAGCGGTGAGGGGCGCGGCGCTGCTGCAATCGCCCAGCAGCAGTACGCCGCGCAGCTTGCCGTCGCGCAGCAGCAGGCGACGGTAGTGGCGGTCCAGCGGATCCCAGCTGGTATATACGTCATCCTGTTCGGCGGCCCGCAGCTCGCCGGCGCTGAAGAGCTCAATGCCGGTGACCTTCAGGCGGGTGCCGCTGTCCTGCCAGCTGAAATCCTCGCCAGGGGTCGCGCACAGGCGGTCCGCCAGCACCTCCGCCTGGCGCAGACACGGTGCCACCAGCCCCCAGGTCTGACCGTCGATTTCACAGCACTCGCCGATGGCGCTGACGCCCGGCTGCGCGGTTGCCAGCTGGCGGTCAACGAGGATTCCGCGGGCGCAGGCCAGCCCGCTGCGCTCGGCCAGCCGTTTGTTCGGCTGCACGCCGGTCGCCAGCACCACCCGCGAGGCGGCAAACGCGCGGCCGTCCTCCAGCCGCACCTGATGTTCATCAATAGCGGCGATACGGCTCTCCATCACGCAGCGAATCCCGCGCTCGGCAAGCAGCATTTGCAGCTGCTCGCCGGCAAAAGCATCGATTTGCTGCTCCATCAGCCCGCTTCCGCGATGGAGCAAAGTGACACTGTCACAATGACGCCGCAGCGCCGCGGCGGCCTCTACGCCGAGTACGCCGCCGCCAATGACCACCGCCGGGCCGTCGATGGCCAGGATGCCCTCAACGTCCGCCAGGGTGCGGAAAGCAAAAACGTGCGGCTGGGTGATACCCGGCAGCGGCGGCAGAAACGGCAGCGAGCCGGTGGCGAACACCAGCTCATCCCAGCCCAGTTCGCCTGCGGTGGTTTGCAGCGTACGGGCCGCAATATCCACCGCCGTAACCGTTTCACCGGCGCGTACCGTCACGTTATGCCGCGGATACCACGACGCGGGCAGCAGCAGCGTCTCGCTTGCCGCTTTTTCGGCGCCAAGCACCGGCGACAGATGAATGCGGTTATAGGCCTGGCACGGCTCATCGCCGATGAGGGTGATGCTAAACCGCTGCGCATCGCGCTCCACCAGCGCCTGCGCCAGGCGCGTGGCCGCCATACCGTTGCCAATAATCACCAGTTGCCGCCTCATCGCCGCCCCCTATGCCGCTTTCGGCTGTTTTTCATAGAGGAAGTGCAGGATCTGCTGGCGCAGATGGTGATAGCGGCTATCGTCCGCCAGCTGCACGCGATGGCGCGGTCGCGGCAGATTGACGTCGAGGATCTCCCCGACCGTCGCCGCCGGACCGTTGGTCATCATCAGCACCCGGTCGGAAAGCAGCACCGCTTCATCAACGTCATGGGTAATCATGACGATGGTAGTATTCAGCGACTGCTGGATCTGCATCACCGCGTCCTGTAAATGCGCCCTCGTCAGGGCATCAAGGGCGCCAAAGGGTTCATCCAGCAGCAGCACTTTCGGTTTCATCGCCAGCGCCCGGGCAATGCCAACGCGCTGCTTCATGCCGCCGGAGATTTCTCCCGGGCGCTTGTGCAGGGCGTGTCCCATCTGTACCCGCTCGAGGTTGTGCTCAATCCACTCTTTGCGCTCGCCTTTGCTCATGCTGCGGCGAAAGACCTGATCCACCGCCAGCGCCACGTTGTCAAAGCAGGTCAGCCACGGCAGCAGGGAGTGGTTCTGAAACACCACCGCGCGTTCCGGCCCCGGCCCGGCGATTTCACGGTTGTCGCACAGCAGGCCGCCTTCCGTCGGCAGGGCTATCCCGGCTATCAGATTCAGCAGGGTTGATTTACCGCAGCCGGAGTGGCCGATCAGGCTGATGGTTTCCCCTTCGTAGATGTCGAAGGAGACGTTCTGCAATGCCAGGAATTCGCCGCTGGCGGTGTTAAAACGCTGGCTGACGCCCTGGACCTGAATTAATGGTTTCATCTGCGACTCCCTATTTTTCCTGCCAGCTAAAACGACGGGCGAGCAGCATCAGCCCCTGTTCCAGCAGCAGCCCGACCACGCCGATAATGACGATGGCGATGATGATGTTTTCGACGTTGAGGTTGTTCCACTCGTTCCAGATCCAGAAGCCGATCCCTAAGCCGCCGGTGAGCATTTCGGCGGCGACAATCACCAGCCAGGCGATACCGATGGAGAGACGAACCCCGGTCAGCACCGCGGGCAATACCGCCGGAAAGAGGATCTTGCGCATCACCGTCCACTCCGACAGCTGCAGCACCCGGGCGACGTTGAGGTAATCTTCCGGAATGCGCCGCACGCCCTCGGCGGTGTTAATGACCATCGGCCAGATCGAGCAGATAAAAATGGTCCAGCTGGAGGCGGGTTCCGCTTTCTGGAACAGCAGCAGGCCGATGGGCAGCCAGGCCAGCGGGCTGACCGGGCGCAGCAGCGCGATCAGCGGGTTAAACATGCGGGCGAAAAACAGCGAGCGGCCAATCAGGAAGCCGAGCGGAATTCCCGCCAGCGCGGCAAGGCCAAATCCCACCGCCACCCGCTGCAGCGACGCCAGCACGTTCCAGCCGATGCCCATATCGTTCGGCCCGTCCTGATAAAACGGGTCGGCGAAAAGGGTTAGCGCGGAATCCAGCGTGCTGAGCGGCGTCGGAAAGCCTTTGCTGTTCATCGCCGCCAGCTGCCAGCCCAGCAGCAGCAATCCAAGCCCGAGCAGCGGCGGCAGAAGACGTTGGGTGACATCCCGCAGCCAGCGGCTGAGCGGAGGCGTGGTTTTGCGCACCTGCAGCGGCGGCAGGGTAATGACTTCGCCGGGCGCGCTGTCGGCGCCGGCCTGCGGTTGCGGTTTATATGCGTGTTTCATCTCATGCCCCCTTACGTTGAATCGCGAAACTGCGGGCGTAGCCTTCCGGATCGGCCCCATTCCAGACCTTGCCATCGATCAGCGTGCTGCTGCGCATCGCCTGCGTCGGCGCGCTGATGCCGCCGACCGCCTGCGCGGCCTCTTTCCAGACGTCAATCCGGTTAATGCGCTGGGCCACCGCCAGATAATCCGGCGCCGACTTCAGCAATCCCCAACGGCGGAACTGGGTCAAAAACCACATGCCGTCCGAGAGCCACGGAAAACTCACTTCTCCCCGTTCGTAGAAGCGCATCGGGTGCACGTCCTGCCAGCGGCGGCCGATACCGTTGTCGTATTCGCCGAGCATGCGCCCGCTGAGGTACTGCTCTTTGGTGTTCAGCCACGCGCGTCTGGCGAGAAGGCGCGCCGTTTCGCGGGTGTTCTCGGCGGATGCGTCAATCCAGCGCTGGGCCTCCATCAGCGCCGCCACCAGCGCGCGCGCGGTGTTGGGATGACGCTCAACCCATTCGCTGCGGGTGCCGAGAATTTTTTCCGGATGCTCCGGCCAGATATCCTGCGAAGTGGCGGCGGTGAAGCCGATACGATCGTTAATCGCGCGCGCGTTCCACGGTTCGCCAACGCAAAAGCCGCTCATATTGCCGATGCGCATGTTCATTACCATCTGCGGCGGCGGCACAACGACGGTGCGAATATCGTCAAAGGGATGAATTCCACCGCTCGCCAGCCAGTAGTAGAGCCACATCGCGTGGGTGCCGGTTGGAAAGGTGTGGGCGAAGGTGTAGCTACCCGGCGCCTGCTGGCCGATCAGTTTTTTCAGCCCGCCCAGGTCGGTGACGCCCTTCTCCTGCAGCTCGCTGGAGAGCGTTATCGCCTGACCGTTGCGGTTAAGGGTCATCAGATTGGCCATCGCCTGCGGTTTACTGGCGATCCCCAGCTCAAGGCCGTAGAGCATGCCGTACAGAATGTGCGCGGCGTCCAGCTCCCCGGCAACCAGCTTGTCGCGCACCGCCGCCCAGCTGGCCTCCTTGCTCGGGACGAGGGTGATGCCGTACTTTTTATCGAATCCCTTCAGGGAAGCGATAGCTAAGGGAGCGCAGTCGGTTAGCGGAATAAACCCCACCCGCACGGTGGTCTGTTCCGGCTTATCCGACCCAGCCGCCCACGCCGCCTGCATTATGCCGGGGAGCAGCATCGCGCCGCCCAGCGCCGCCCCCGCCTGTAATAAACGCCGCCGTGAAATTGAAAACGTATCGCCCATACCCGCTCCAGAAACGCGCAAAAAAAAGCGCCCGGCGGTGCTTACGCACCGCTGGACGCCTTTATCCTTAGACATACGTGCCGCCGTTGGCCCGCTGCCCTAAACCTTTATTCACTCGTTTTATTTAATGCAAAGCCAATGCCAGATTTGCGGAGGCCCGGTTCACGCGGGTTGGCTCACTTGCCGGGGGCGTTTGAGGCAAAAACTGCACCGTCGACTGGCAATATATGCCCGTTGATTGTGCATCTACTCCTTTGGAGGTACTTGCCATAGCGACTTCACCGTCAGCAGCGCGCGGGCTATCTCAACCATGCGCTGATTTTTGTCCATCGCCATTTTACGCAGCGCCTGCCATGCCTGCTCCTCCTGCATTCCCTGGTGGGTCATCAGCACGCTTTTGGCTTTTTCAATCAGCTTGCGCTCTTCAAGCGCATCTTTTAAGGACGCGAGCTGGGCGGAGAGCTGCTGTAGCTCATGGGCCTGCTGGCGCACCAGCGGCAACAGCTGCTTATCCAGCCGCAGGGCTATACCGTCCTCCTGCCAGTCGGCGGGCGGCACTTGGACCTCCCGATCGTCTCCCTCCAGCAGCGCATCGGCCGCGTTAAGCAGGTCTGCGATCAGCCGCTCTTCCACGCCGCGCAGCTGCTCAAGACGCTGGGTCTGAACGCAAAACCAGCGCAGCGCCGTTTCTCCCTCGTCCGGCGGCGGCTGGCGGGTGCAGGCGACCCGCCGCAGCTGTTCAATTTCCAGGCCGGCCTGGCACTGCTCAACAAACAGAACGGTTTGCGGCGAACTGGCTAAAGCCTGAAAAGTGTCAAAACAGGGCTGCTGGCCGTCAATGCGGTCCACCAGCTGCTGGCGCAGCTCATCGCTGAACTGTCCGCGAGCAAAGCCCAGCGCGCCCAGCGCGCGCTCCTGTCCGACCAGCTCTTTCCCCTGCATAAAGCTGTAAAGCGCGACCATCCGCCCGGCGATTTGCGGATCGTCGATACTGTCGTTGAGCTGCGGAACGATATTCAACAGGTGGCGGATAATGCGGCTAAACTGCCCGGTGGCCTCTTCTGCGGCAATCTCCAGGCCGCGCACGCGTTTACGCAACGCGACAAGCTGCGTCAGATACCACACCGCGCAGGCAATTCGCCAGCAGAGCGCGCTGCTGGCGGCATCGCGGGCAGGTTCCAGCGCCGCATAAAACCGCGTGAGCTGCTCATCAACCAGCGCCGCGCCCGCCCGGCACTCCGCCGCGTATAGTCTGCCGCCCGAGCATAGCCAGATATTTGACGCGCCGCGCTCGCACTGCAGCATATGCACCAGCGCGCTTATCTGGCCTGCCAGCGTCCCCTGCTGCGCCAGCTGGTGCAGCTGCCGCTTCTGTAAGCGACGCGCGCGCGCAAACCAGTCGACCACCTCAGGCGTATTACCCGCCACATTATTCATACCCTTCCCCCGGGTTAACGCTTTATACTTCAGCCAAGCAATAACCGTGCCTTATAGAAGGAGTCCTTATGCAACGTATTGTAATTATCGCTAACGGTGCCGCCTACGGCAGCGAATCCCTGTTCAATAGCCTGCGTCTGGCTATCGCCCTGCGCGAGCAGCAGTCTGACCTCGAACTGAAATTATTTTTAATGTCTGATGCGGTGACCGCCGGCCTGCGCGGACAGAAGCCAGCGGAAGGCTACAACATTCAGCAGATGCTGGAGATCCTCACCGCGCAAAACGTGCCGGTGAAGCTGTGTAAAACCTGCGCTGACGGCCGGGGGATCGGCGCGCTGCCGCTGATTGATGGCGTGGAGATTGGCACCCTCGTCGAGCTGGCGCAGTGGACGCTGGCGGCGGATAAAGTCCTGACCTTCTAAAAACCCGCCATTCAACGGGATTAAATATTAAGCTGGCGGCGTTTGTTAACCGAAAACAATGTCAGCTGAATGCTTTCAGGCACAACGTCATTTTTGTTTAATCTTTATTCCTTTTTTTGATCAAAATCAGCATCTGCCCCCCTCCCCTTTGGTGTTATGCACAGAGCAAAGTGTGAACAATATCACGCGGGTTAATGGGCTGGCAGGATGCTGTAGACAGAAACGGGGTCGAGATTAAATGGCAATGGTAAAAGCAAGTTTAACGTTGTTTGGCGGTGATACGTTGGTGGTGCGTTGTTCCGAACGCTGCCACATTCACCTGATGAGCGCCAAAGTGCCTGGCGATAGTCATGCGGATATTCTGAGTGTGCAGGACAGAGATAGCGCGTATCTGACCGTGCCTTACAGCGGCACCTGGAACGTTCTCATCGACAGCCACAGCCAGTCGCTGGAGCACTCCATCAGCTACGTTCCCGCCTGATAGCAAACGCCCGGGGAAACCCGGGCGATATACTCTTAAGCCAGCCCGGGCTGGCTGCTTTCCCCCAGCAGATGACGCACCTTGCCGACTAAATCGTCGAGGCAGGCATCGTACATCCCGAGTTTCCGCAGCTCCTGATCGAGCGAGAACAGATACTGAGCGTTGGTGCCAAGCGGGCCGCTGGCGCGGGCTATCAGCGGCGCAATCACCTGCGCGCTGGTATCCGCCTCAAACAGCGGATGACGCGGGTCCATAATAAAAACTAATGCATTGACGGTGCGGCCATCGTCCAGATCCAGCTTACACCAGGTCGGCAGGTAGCAGCCGGTGATCATCTCCCGCTTCCACAGCAGGGTCAGCTCTTCTTCGAGAGTGTCATCAGGCAGGCGGTAGGCAACCCCGGTGGTGCGCCCGCCCTCTTTCAACGCCAGCATTCGACCCGGCTGAGTGGCGCTACCGCGCCCGGCGGTGAGCCGCAGGCAAAACGCGCGGTGCCAGCCCGGTAGCGTACCGGTACAGGACTCGCGATACTCCAGCGCCGGATTCCACATCAGCGAACCGTAGCCAAAGATCCACACCGAGCCATCGTCCGGACGACAGGCCAGGGTCGCCGCCAAAGAGGCTGCCCGCTGCTCTGCCGACCAAAGAAGCGATTCCTCAATAGCGCCAAACGCCGTTTTACAATCCGCATTCAGTAAGAAATCACGCGTTAACACTTTCTACTACCTCCGCCGCTGCCCGCTTCCCGGCGATTATCTGGTGCCATCCGTGAAGTATTGCCGAATTATTATCCAGCTTTATTTGACAATAAGCAATGAACGAGCCGCGGGCAAGGGCTCAGGCAGCACATGAGGTAGCAAAAGCGATTACTTCTTCTTATGCCACTTATCATCATTGCCTTTTTGGTACTCATTTTTCACCGCCGCCCAGGCGACTTTGTGCGCCGTCTCTTCACGGCTGGCGTCATCGCGTCGGTCTTCTTTATGCTTATACTGGTCCCAGGCGCTGTTAAAGGCCTCTTTGTAAATCTCCTGGGCATGCGCAGGCAGAACGTGCTGAACGCTGTCGGGTAATTCACTTTTGTTGCTATAGGGCATGGCGACCTCCAGATTTAGGGTGAATAGTCAGTCTGTCAGGCGTTTTACCGGCTGGCAAGGCGATGGATAAATGAGAAAGATGTTTTAGTAATTATCTGAATAATAAATACAAAACGATAGTAACCGCAGTTTATGGCAATCTACCACTTTTCCATGGTCAGAGTGGTAAATTTAAGTAAAAAAACAAAGTAGTTCGATCAATGTCTGTTATTTTATTAACTTACAGTATCTATAATTATAACACCTGCACACCTGGAGATAATTCATGACCGATGCACATGAGGCGGTGAAAACCCGCCACAAGGAGACCACCCTCGCCTTTCCGGTTCTGGCGCTGGCGGTGCTGTTTTTCTGGGGAAGCAGCCAGTCACTGCCAGTGGTCGTTGCCATTAATATCCTGGCGCTTGTCGGGATTCTGAGCAGCGCGTTCAGCGTTGTTCGCCACGCCGACGTTCTGGCGCACCGCCTTGGCGAACCCTATGGTTCGTTAATTTTAAGCCTTTCAGTGGTTATTCTCGAAGTCA
Organism: Klebsiella sp. GN_Kp190; assembly: GCF_040061795.1. Taxonomy (NCBI): domain Bacteria; kingdom Pseudomonadati; phylum Pseudomonadota; class Gammaproteobacteria; order Enterobacterales; family Enterobacteriaceae; genus Klebsiella; species Klebsiella sp. GN_Kp190. Next base: position 16,819 of record NZ_JBEAFN010000021.1, on the reverse strand, counting down.
GCCTGATTTCCGCATTAATGGCCACCGGCGACGCCGCGCCGACCCTGATGCGAGATACGCTTTATTCAATCATCATGATTGTTACCGGCGGGCTGGTAGGTTTTTCTTTATTGTTGGGCGGGCGCAAATTCGCCACCCAGTATATGAATCTGTTCGGCCTTAAACAGTACCTCATTGCCCTCTTTCCGCTGGCGATCATCGTCCTGGTCTTTCCCATGGCGCTGCCCGGGGCTAATTTCACTACCGGCCAGGCGCTGCTGGTTGCGCTGATCTCCGCCGCCATGTACGGCGTGTTCCTGCTGATTCAAACGAAAACGCACCAGAGCCTGTTTGTTTACGAACACGAGGATGACGGCGACGACGATGACCCGCATCACGGCAAACCGTCGGCCCATAGCAGCAAGTGGCACACCGCCTGGCTGCTGGTACACCTGGTTGCGGTTATCGCCGTGACTAAAATGAACGCCAATCCGCTGGAGACGCTGCTGACCAGCATGAATGCCCCCGTCGCCTTTACCGGCTTCCTGGTCGCGCTGCTGATCCTCTCTCCGGAAGGCCTTGGCGCGCTGAAAGCGGTCCTGAACAATCAGGTCCAGCGGGCGATGAACCTGTTCTTCGGCTCCGTGCTGGCCACCATTTCCCTGACGGTGCCGGTGGTGACGCTTATCGCCTTCCTCACCGGCAACGAACTGCGCTTTGGCCTTGGCGCGCCGGAAATGGTGGTGATGGTCGCCTCGCTGCTGCTGTGCCAGATATCGTTCTCTACCGGGCGTACCAACGTGCTGAACGGCGCGGCGCACCTGGCACTGTTCGCCGCCTACCTGATGACCATTTTTGCCTGAACCTCCCCCGGCGGCGTCCGCCTGTCGGGGAGATAAAAAAGCCTGCCGGTTTTGCAACGGGCAGGCTTTTGTCATTTCAGCGACGGTTACTTGCTGGTATCGAGCTCATCGAAGCCTTTAACCAGATCGTCGATGGCTTTCATCTGCTTGAGGAACGGCTCCAGTTTATCCAGCGGCAGCGCGGACGGACCGTCGCATTTCGCGTGCTCCGGATCCGGATGCGCTTCAATAAACAGGCCGGCGATACCCACCGCCATCCCGGCGCGCGCCAGTTCGGCAACCTGCGCGCGGCGTCCGCCGGAAGCGGCGCCAAACGGGTCGCGGCACTGCAGAGCGTGAGTAACGTCGAAGATAACCGGTGAGTTATTGGAGGCTTTCTTCATCACGCCAAAGCCCAGCATGTCGACGACCAGGTTATCGTAGCCGAAGTTCGCGCCGCGATCGCAAAGGATCACTTTGTCGTTGCCGCCTTCGATAAACTTATCGACGATATTGCCCATCTGGCCCGGGCTCACGAACTGCGGTTTTTTCACGTTGATCACCGCGCCGGTTTTCGCCATCGCTTCAACCAGATCGGTCTGACGGGCGAGGAACGCAGGCAGCTGAATAACGTCCACCACGTCAGCGACCGGCTGAGCCTGGCTGGCTTCGTGAACGTCGGTGATGATTTTCACGCCGAACGTTTGTTTCAGCTCCTGGAAAATCTTCATCCCTTCTTCCAGCCCCGGCCCACGATAGGAGTGGATGGAAGAACGGTTAGCTTTATCAAAAGAGGCTTTAAACACATAAGGAATGCCCAGCTTCTGCGTGACGGTCACGTAGTGTTCGCAGATACGCATCGCCAGATCGCGGGATTCCAGCACGTTCATGCCACCAAACAGCACGAATGGCAGGTCGTTTGCTACGTTGATATCACCAATGCTAACCACTTTTTGTTTCATAAGTTCGCCTTATCAGGGTGTAACCGGAATGGTTTCAGACTAATGCAATGTAATTTGTTTGTGCGAAATGGTGTTGATCTGCGCGCGGATCATCTCGCTGATAGGATCCTCCGGGCACTGTTCAACGAAGTAACTGAGGTCCTGCAGCGCCACGTGATCGCAATCCAGCTGGGCGTATATCAGTCCCCGGTCGCGAATTTCGTACGGGTCTTCCGGATTGAACTGCAGCAGCGCTTCGCTGGTCCGTAACGCCAGCTCCATCTGCCGCTCTTCCATCAGCGCCGATTTGAGCGTGTCGAGCAGCTTGCGGATCACTTCCGCGTTGTCGGCTTCATCGAGGTCTTCGTTAAACAGCTCGGCGACCGGACTAATATTGCCCTTCAGCCACACTTCCAGCGTATGCTCGTTAAGCGTTTCGCCGTTAAATGGATTAATGAGCCACATCTCTTCGCTCTCTTCAGGGTCGGCGCGCAGCAGCATCTGGGTCGGAAAAATCACCGGCACCACCGGCAGCGCCAGACGCTGAGCAATCCACAGCAGGATTGCGCCTAGCGATACCGCGCTACCCTGACGATTGTTCAGGACTTTATCAAGCCAGAGCACGTCGGACAGGCGGTAAACGCCGCGCGAATCGCTAAAGCCCCAGTCATGATAGAAAAGCTCCAGCAGACGTTCTATCTGGCGCTCCTGGTCCCACGAAGCGGCAATCTCCTCACGCGCCAGGCCCAGCAGCCGCTCCAGCTCATCCTGCACATAGTGCGTCGGAAAATCGTCGCGGATTAATTCAGAAATGAGGACCATGCCGTCGCATAACGGCGCTTTATTAAATTCGAAATCAGCTAACGACCTCATGCCTTACCCCAGTAACGGTGTTCTTGTGATGGCGAGTTGAATAATGATAAACAACACCACCAGGGCCAGCAGAAAGGCGACAAACCGACTCTGCTGACTGCGCTGGCGACGACGGCCCAGCGCGATAAATCCCAATGCGATATAAATGATAACGCCAAACAGCTTCTCAGTCAGCCATGTACCCTCTTCGGTAAACGGCAGATAGTGCGTTATTGCCATTAATCCGGCGCCGCTGAGAAACAGCAGCGTATCGCTACAGTGCGGCGCGATACGAACCCAGCGCTGGTCAAGCAGACGGTTACCGCTCCAGCTCCACCAGTAGCGCAGCACGAACAGGCTCACCGAAACCACCACGCAGGCGATATGCAGATACAGTACCGCGTTAAACAGATTCATACGCCTCCCTGATATTGCCCGAGCGTCAGACGCTCGTTGTCTCCGTAGTCGCGACAGGTGGCAATATTGCCATAACCCGCCGCGCGAAAGATTGCGCGCACCGCTTCCCCCTGCGTCCAGCCGTGTTCCAGCAGCATCACGCCGCCGGCAGCCAGATAGCGGCGGCCTTCGCGGATGATATGCGCCAGATCGGCCAGACCGCCATCGGCGGCGACCAGCGCCGTTTTCGGCTCAAAGCGCACATCGCCCTGCGCAAGATGCGGGTCGGTTTCATCGATATAGGGCGGATTGCTGACGATGATGTCGAACTGCTGCCCGGCGAGCGCGCTAAACCAGTGGCTTTGCAGTATCCTGACGTTAGGGATAGCGAGATGTTCAGCGTTACGCGCCGCCAGCGCCACCGCGTCGGGCATTACGTCAACGGCGGTGACGTGGCAATCGGGGCGTTCGCTGGCCAGCGCCAGAGCGATGGCGCCGGTGCCGGTGCCGAGATCGAGAATGCGGCACGGCTTGTCGGATAACCGCGCCAGCGTCTGTTCAACCAGGCATTCGGTATCCGGACGCGGGATCAGCGTGGCGGGAGAAACGAACAGCGGCAGCGACCAGAATTCGCGCTGGCCCACCAGATGAGCCACCGGCTCGCCCCGGGCGCGACGGCTGAGCAGCGTTTCCAGCTCGGCGGCCTGCGCCGCCGTCAGCGCCGTTTCGCCAAAGGCGAGAATATAGGTCCGCGCCCTGCCGGTCACGTGACCCAGCAGGATTTCGGCATCCCGGCGCGGGCTTTCACTTTGGCTCAGGCGGACGATGGCCTGCGTCAGCCACTGCTGAAAAGTCATCATTCCTGCTCGGAAAGGGCGGCCAGCTGATCGGCCTGATATTCCTGAACGATCGGCTCAATCAGCATATCCAGCTTGCCTTCCATCGCTTCGTCCAGACGGTAAAGCGTCAGGTTGATGCGGTGATCGGTCACGCGGCCCTGCGGAAAGTTATAGGTGCGGTTACGATCGCTGCGATCGCCGCTGCCCAGCAGGTTACGGCGCTCTGAGGCTTCCGCCTGCTGGCGCCTTGAAACTTCCGCGGCGCGAATACGCGCGCCAAGCACCGACAGCGCTTTGGCTTTGTTTTTGTGCTGAGAACGTTCGTCCTGACACTCGACGACGATGCCGGTCGGCAGGTGGGTAATACGGATCGCCGAGTCGGTGGTGTTAACGTGCTGACCGCCCGCGCCGGAGGAGCGGAAGGTATCGATGCGCAGATCGCTCGGGTTGATATCCGGCATTTCGGCTTCCGGCAGCTCCGGCATGACCGCCACGGTGCAGGCGGAGGTATGGATACGCCCCTGGGATTCGGTAGCCGGCACGCGCTGTACGCGATGGCCGCCGGATTCGAACTTCAGTCGCCCATAGACGCCGTCGCCGCTGATTTTGGCAATCACTTCTTTAAAGCCGCCGTGCTCGCCTTCGTTGGCGCTCATGATTTCCACGCGCCAGCGGCGTGATTCCGCGTAACGGCTGTACATACGGAACAGATCGCCCGCGAACAGCGCCGCTTCATCGCCGCCGGTACCGGCGCGAACTTCAACAAACGCGTTACGCTCGTCGTCCGGGTCTTTTGGCAGCAGCAGAACCTGCAGCTGCTGCTCCATCTGCTCACCCTTTTCTTTCGCTTCACGCAGCTCTTCCTGCGCCATTTCGCGCATTTCCGGGTCGTCGAGCATCATCTGCGCGGCTTCGATATCATCCTGCAGCTGACGCCAGTCGGTGTAGCAGCGGGCGACGTCGCTCAGCTGTGCGTATTCGCGCGACAATGCGCGAAATTTATCCTGATCGGCGATGGTTGCGGCATCGCCGAGTAGCGCCTGAACTTCCTCATGGCGTTCGTAAAGGGCTTCCAGTTTGGCAACAATAGAAGGCTTCATAGGCGTGAATTCACCCTGTCCTAAAAAAGAGAGAAAGGTGCGCTATTCCAGCCCGAGGCTGTTGCGCAGAATATGCAGGCGTTCATCATCCCCGTCACGGGCGGCCTGCTGAAGAGATTTGGTTGGCGAGTGGATCAGGCGGTTAGTCAGCTTACGTGCCAGATCCTGCATGATTTCCTGCGCATCGCCGCCCTGATTGAGCGCAGCCAGCGCTTTTGCCGTCAGCTCCTCGCGGACCTGTTCGGCCTGGGAGCGATATTCGCGGATAGTCTCGCTGGCGCTCTGAGCGCGCAGCCAGGCCATAAATTCGCTGGCTTCCTGCTCGACAATGGTTTCCGCCTGCACCGCCGCGGCTTTACGCTGCGCCAGATTGTGCTGAATGATGTTTTGCAGATCGTCCACGCTGTAGAGATAGGCGTTCGCCAGCTTGCCAACCTCCGGTTCGACATCGCGCGGAACGGCGATATCCACCAGCAGCATCGGCTGATTGCGGCGCGCCTTCAGCGCGCGCTCCACCATCCCTTTGCCAATAATCGGCAGCGGGCTGGCGGTAGAACTAATAATGATATCCGCTTCTTTTAGCCGTTCGTCGATGTCGCTCAGGGCGATCACCTCCGCGCCGACTTCATCGGCCAGCGCCTGAGCGCGCTCGCGGGTGCGGTTAGCAATCACCATCTTGCGCACCTTATGCTCGCGCAGATGGCGGGCCACCAGCTCGATAGTCTCACCGGCGCCAACCAGCAGCACGGTCACGCTGGAAAGTGATTCGAAGATTTGTCGCGCCAGGGTACAGGCGGCAAACGCCACGGAGACCGCGCTGGCGCCGATATCGGTTTCGGTACGCACGCGTTTGGCCACCGAGAACGACTTCTGGAACATGCGCTCCAGCTCGCTAACGTTCAGGTGACCACGGCTGGAGTCGGCAAAGGCTTTTTTCACCTGCCCGAGGATCTGCGGCTCGCCCAGCACCAGCGAATCCAGGCCGCTGGCGACGCGCATCAGATGGCTAACCGCCTCGTTGTCCTGATGCCAGTAGAGGCTTTTGCGCAGGTCGTCTTCATTTAAACCGTGGTAGTCGCATAGCCAGCGGATAAGCACTTCCTGAAGGTTATCCTGCTCTTCGACGCTGAGATAGAGTTCCGTGCGGTTACAGGTCGACAGCACCACCCCGCCCTGCACCATTGGCTGGGCCAGCAAGCTCTCCAGCGCCTGATCGAGCGTATCCGGCGAAAACGTTACGCGTTCTCGCAGCGCTACAGGAGCTGTTTTGTGGTTAATGCCAAGAGCTAAAAGCGTCATTGTGAGGGAGTAGTACCAGCGTTGCTAAGGTTAGTCTGCAGGCATCATACAGGATGCGCGTAATCAATAAAAGAGAGGCTCCCCTTTTGGAGTAATAGCTAATCTGTAATAGCCATTAACGGTAATTTTTTGATTTCAGACAACTTGAACGTAGACGCTACCGTCCGGCAACGCTAGCATTAATGGTTATAATTGTAACCCGCTACACAAATCGGCCGCCTGTTTCTCCCATTCGCCGCATTTCACTGTAGACATCAAGGATTTGTCATCATTATGAATCGACTGTTCCGCCTGTTGCCGCTGGCAAGCCTCGTTCTGACCGCCTGTGCGATTAATGCTCCGAAAGGGCCGGGTAAAAGCCCGGATTCTCCACAGTGGCGTCAGCACCAGCAAGATGTCCGCAATCTTAATCAGTTCCAGACGCGCGGCGCTTTTGCTTATCTTTCTGATGAGCAAAAAGTCTATGCCCGCTTCTTCTGGCAGCAAACCGGCCAGGACCGCTACCGCCTGCTGCTGACTAACCCCCTCGGCAGCACCGAGCTGTCGTTAACCGCCCAGCCGGGCAGCGTGCAGCTGATTGACAATAAAGGCCAGACCTACACGGCGACCGACGCCGAAGAGATGATTGGCCGCCTGACCGGCATGCCGATTCCGCTCAACAGCCTGCGCCAGTGGATTATTGGCCTGCCGGGCGAGGCCACCGACTACTCGCTTGACGACCAGTACCGCCTGCGCGAGCTGAACTACACGCAAAACGGCAAAACCTGGCACGTCACCTACGGTGGCTACACCTCGGACACCAAACCTTCGCTACCGGCCAATATGGAGCTTAACGACGGCAGTCAGCGCATCAAGCTGAAAATGGATAACTGGATTGTGAAATGATGACCCGCTGGCCTTCTCCCGCAAAGCTGAATCTGTTTTTGTATATTACCGGGCAGCGCGCCGACGGTTACCACACCCTGCAGACGCTGTTTCAGTTTCTGGATTATGGCGACACGCTGATGATTGAACCGCGCGACGATGGCCAGCTGCGTCTGCTGACGCCGGTTGACGGCGTGCCGGATGAAGAGAACCTGATTATTCGCGCGGCCAGGCTTTTAATGCAGGCCGCAGCCCAGGCCGGGAAGCTTCCTGCGGGCAGCGGCGCCGATATCAGCATCGACAAGGTTCTTCCGATGGGCGGCGGCCTCGGCGGCGGTTCGTCCAACGCCGCGACCGTACTGGTGGCGCTGAATCACTTATGGGGCTGCCATCTCTCGGAAGATGAGCTGGCGGCGTTGGGTCTGCAGCTGGGCGCCGACGTGCCGGTGTTCGTGCGCGGCCATGCGGCCTTTGCCGAAGGCGTCGGGGAAATTCTCACCCCGGCCGAACCGGAGGAAAAATGGTATCTGGTGGCCCATCCGGGAGTGAGCATTCCCACGCCGATCATTTTTCGCGATCCGGAACTCCCGCGCAATACCCCGTCAAGGTCAATTAATACGTTATTAAAATGTAAATTCGGCAATGATTGCGAGGTTATCGCAAGAAAACGTTTTCGTGAGGTTGATGCAGCGCTTTCCTGGCTGTTAGAATATGCGCCGTCGCGCCTGACTGGCACCGGTGCATGTGTGTTTGCTGAATTTGACACTGAATCCGCCGCTCGTCAGGTGCTTGAAAAAGCCCCGGCATGGCTGCATGGCTTCGTAGCGCGAGGTGTTAATATCTCTCCGCTCAAGCAGGCGCTGCGCTAAGTTCTGCTCATTATAGCAAATTTGGTGAAAACGCCGGGGAAACTGAGTTACGGTGACAACGTCACCCTGTTCCAGACGTTGCATCGGGCTCTTTAAATACACCGCCTGGATGAAATCGTGCCCACCCGCACCGTTTTTGGCCCATTTCATCCACCACTGGACGCATGCCTGAGGTTCTTCTCGTGCCTGATATGAAGCTTTTTGCTGGTAACGCCACCCCGGAACTAGCACAACGTATTGCCAACCGCCTGTACACTTCTCTTGGCGACGCCGCTGTAGGTCGTTTTAGCGACGGCGAAGTCAGCGTACAAATCAATGAAAACGTACGCGGTGGTGATATTTTCATCATCCAGTCCACTTGTGCTCCCACCAACGACAACCTGATGGAACTGGTTGTTATGGTTGATGCTCTGCGTCGTGCTTCGGCAGGTCGTATCACCGCTGTTATCCCCTACTTCGGTTATGCTCGCCAGGACCGTCGTGTTCGTTCTGCTCGTGTGCCTATCACCGCGAAAGTGGTTGCTGACTTCCTGTCCAGCGTCGGCGTTGACCGCGTTCTGACCGTTGACCTGCACGCAGAACAAATTCAGGGCTTCTTTGACGTTCCGGTGGATAACGTATTCGGCAGCCCGATCCTGCTGGAAGATATGCTGCAGCTGAACCTGGATAACCCTATCGTGGTTTCTCCGGACATCGGCGGCGTGGTTCGCGCTCGCGCTATCGCCAAGCTGCTGAACGATACCGATATGGCTATCATCGACAAACGCCGTCCGCGCGCTAACGTTTCTCAGGTGATGCACATCATCGGTGACGTCGCCGGCCGTGACTGCGTAATGGTTGACGATATGATCGATACCGGCGGTACCCTGTGTAAAGCTGCGGAAGCGCTGAAAGAGCGCGGCGCGAAACGCGTATTCGCCTACGCCACGCACCCGATTTTCTCCGGCAACGCCATCCAGAACATCAAAAACTCTGTGATTGACGAATTCGTCGTCTGCGATACCATTCCGCTGACGCCGGAAATCAAAGCGCTGGAAAAGGTACGTACTCTGACGCTGTCTGGTATGCTGGCCGAAGCGATTCGTCGTATCAGCAACGAAGAATCTATCTCTGCTATGTTCGAACATTAATCGAGCCCGGCTCAAAAACCCGCTGCGGCGGGTTTTTTTGTCTCTGAACCTTTTATTCTCCACAAAATCATTCGGCATGCGTCAAGGCGGCAAGTGAATGAATCTCCGGCAGCGTACAGGCAGTACGAGACCGGGATAAATGAACGCAGCCAACACAGAGGCATCCCGAAGGATGACGTGGAAATGACCGATGCCTCCTTCACCTGCCATTTAGTTGACAGATGATGCGCTCATGGATGAAACATTATTGTGAACAGATTATTTTCCTCACATGTGATGCCTTTCCGCGCCCTCATCGACGCTTGTTGGAAAGAAAAATATACCGCTTCGCGGTTTACTCGTGATGTGATTGCCGGAATTACCGTCGGGATTATCGCTATCCCGCTGGCGATGGCGCTGGCAATTGGCAGCGGGGTGGCGCCGCAGTACGGTCTCTATACCTCCGCGGTGGCGGGGATCGTGATTGCGTTAACCGGCGGCTCGCGCTTCAGCGTGTCCGGTCCAACCGCCGCTTTTGTGGTGATTCTCTACCCGGTCTCGCAGCAGTTCGGGCTCGCCGGGCTGCTGGTCGCCACCTTGATGTCGGGGATCTTCCTGATTCTTTTCGGCCTGGCGCGCTTTGGCCGCCTGATTGAGTATATTCCGCTATCGGTCACCCTCGGCTTCACCTCCGGGATCGGTATCACCATCGGTACCATGCAAATTAAAGATTTTCTCGGTCTGCAGATGGCCCACGTGCCTGAACATTATCTGCAGAAAGTCGGCGCGCTGGCGATGGCGCTGCCGACCATTAACCCCGGCGATGCCGCCATCGGCGTTGTCACGCTAGGCACGCTGATTATCTGGCCGCGTCTGGGGATTCGTCTGCCGGGCCACCTGCCGGCCCTGCTGGCGGGCTGCGCGGTGATGGGCGTGGTCAACCTGCTTGGCGGGCACGTCGCCACCATCGGCTCTCAGTTCCACTATATTCTCGCCGACGGCAGCCAGGGCAACGGTATTCCGCAGCTGCTGCCGCAGCTGGTGCTGCCGTGGGATATGCCCGGTTCAGACTTCACCCTCAGCTGGTCCTCACTGCAGGCGCTGCTGCCGGCGGCGTTTTCCATGGCCATGCTCGGGGCGATTGAGTCCCTGCTGTGCGCCGTGGTGCTGGACGGCATGACCGGCACCAAACACAAGGCCAATAGCGAGCTGATTGGCCAGGGGCTCGGCAATATCGTCGCGCCGTTCTTCGGCGGCATTACCGCCACCGCCGCTATCGCCCGCTCGGCGGCCAACGTTCGCGCCGGGGCGACCTCGCCGGTTTCCGCCGTGATCCACGCGCTGCTGGTGATCATGGCGCTGCTGGTGCTTGCCCCTCTGCTCTCCTGGCTGCCGCTTTCCGCGATGGCGGCGCTGCTGCTGATGGTGGCATGGAATATGAGCGAAGCGCACAAGGTCGTTAACCTGCTGCGCTATGCGCCAAAAGACGACATTATCGTCATGCTGATGTGTATGTCGCTGACCGTCCTGTTTGATATGGTCATCGCTATTAGCGTCGGTATTGTGCTGGCTTCCCTGCTGTTTATGCGCCGGATCGCGCGGATGACCCGCCTCGCACCGGTCAACGTCGAGGTTCCCGATGACGTACTGGTGCTGCGCGTCATTGGTCCGCTGTTTTTCGCCGCCGCGGAAGGGTTGTTTACCGATCTGGAAACGCGGATTGCTGGCAAGCGTATCGTCGTGCTGAAGTGGGATGCGGTGCCGGTGCTGGATGCCGGCGGGCTGGATGCCTTCCAGCGCTTCGTGAATAAGCTGCCGGAAGGCTGTGAGCTACGCGTGTCGAACCTGGAATTTCAGCCCCTGCGTACCCTGGCGCGGGCAGGCGTTAAGCCGATTCCGGGCCGCCTGAGCTTCTACCCGGACCGCAGCGCCGCGCTGGCGGATATTTAATTACCCGGCGGCAGGCCCCGGCGCCTGCCGCATCATTACGCCAATCGCCTGCTGAAGCCAGCCAAGCACCTCCGGCGTCATCCACGTTCCCTTCATCAAATGCGGCTCCCGCTCCATGGCATAACGAAACTTCTGCTGCGTGTGCGGATCCTTTCCCGCGTAAGACTGGAATAGCGCCAGCCAGCGCTGCGCCAGCTGCTGACCTTCCGCGGAGGCAGGCTCCCGCTTCTCACGACAGGCCCGATGCAGCTCGGCCACCAGCGCCGGCCACTCCATCAGGCGATCGAAATAGTGCTGCCGTGTAAAAGCCAGCTCCTCGGCGTTCAGATAGCGCGCCCAGATGGCCAGCTTGCTTTCGGCAAAAGCACGGGTAATGAAATCAATCATCTCCGGCGTCACCCCGGTTTGCTCGCGCATCTGCGGTTCGGCGGCGTGCATCTCATTCAGGCGAGTCAGAAACTCCGGCCTGCCGGCGGTATCCTGCTCCAGCTGCGCCATCCAGCGGGTGGCCAGCGCAATCGCCCGAGGCTCATCGGCCGGACAGCGTTCGCCCATAAGCTGCTGCGCTTCACCCACCAGCTCCAGCCATATCTGGTTACGCTGCGCATCCTGCTCTGCGAACGGCAGCACCTGTAATTCCTGTTGACTAAACCAGCGATCGTACATTTTCATCAGCTCCAGCGTTTGTAGCCAGGACTCCAGGTCGGGCTCGTCTCCGCTGTCCAGCTCTTCACGCAGCAGCGCCAGGCGCTGGCGCAGCGTGGAGAGGGTTTGCAGCTGCCGGTCGAGGGTGGCGATCTGCTTGACCAACAGGTCGGACAGCGAGAAGGCGTCCCGGTCGAGATAGTCCTTGATAGTGGCGAGTTCCAGCCCGGCCTGCGCCAGCGCTTTGATCATATGCAGTCGCTGAACGGCCGCCAGATTATAGAGCCGGTAACCCGCCGCGCTTCTGGCCGAAGGCGCCAGCAGTCCCGTTTGTTCATAGTGATGTAGCGTGCGGACGGTTATGCCGGCGCGCTTCGCCAGTTCACCCACCTGAATTAACATGACTGCTCCTTTCGTTTACCAGTGGCGCCACTCTGCTGCCTGACGTGACGTCAGGGTCAAGCGTTCTGTACAGGAATTGTATTAGGCAGGCGGTGCCGAAGAAAGACGAAGAGAGAAAGGAGGATTTGAGACACCAACAGGCGGGCAGCCTGAACGGGCGGCATGAAAACGCACCAGCCGTTCACAACGGCTGGCGGTCTGGAATTCACTCAGCTGTGGCGATGCTGATCGCGGCGGCAGCGTTTATCGTAGTGGCGAACCCACCAGTATCTGTCGCTAACCTGTTCATGACCGCCGATACGGGCGCCAGCCAGCCACAGTACCGCGCCGACAAAGATACTCAAGATCGCGCCGTGTGCGAAAAACTGCGGCAGGTCAAGCTGCGGAAGCTGGTTTAAAATAGAATAACCAACGCCGACAACCATGACGACCAACCCCAACCCCATCAGCACATTACCGAGTAACGAAGCGTTTCTGCGTTTCATATGTCACCTCCGGAACCTTGGGTTGCATGGGAATATCCCCAAATCTTATAGGTGTAGTATAGACAATGGCCAATATAGCGATTGCGTGGACGATCACAGAAGCGAACATCTTGCCAACAAAAGTTTACAAATAACCCACTGAACAACATCAAATTCTAATTATTCAAACCCGTGATTATCTGTGGCAGGTGCGTTTCGCTGGCAGAATTTTGTCAACCGCGCGCGCAGACAGTACACTACGCGCCAGAGAACGATCCAAGCAGGATAAAAAAGTGAGCATAAAATTAATTGTCGGCCTGGCGAACCCCGGCGCTGAATACGCGGCGACCCGACATAATGCCGGCGCCTGGTACGTGGATTTACTGGCTGAACGCCACCGCGCGCCGCTGCGCGAAGAGAGCAAATTCTTCGGCTACACCTCGCGGATTAACCTTGCCGGCGAAGATGTCCGCCTGCTGGTGCCGACCACCTTTATGAACCTGAGCGGCAAAGCCGTCGGCGCGATGGCGACCTTCTTTCGTATTAACCCGGACGAAATCCTGGTCGCCCACGATGAGCTCGACTTACCGCCAGGCGTGGCTAAGTTCAAGCTGGGCGGTGGCCACGGCGGCCATAATGGCCTGAAAGACATCATCAGCAAGCTGGGCAATAACCCGAACTTTCACCGCTTACGCGTGGGAATCGGCCATCCGGGCGATAAAAATAAAGTTGTCGGTTTTGTGCTGGGCAAGCCGCCCGCCAGCGAACAGAAGCTGATTGATGAGGCCGTTGACGAAGCGGTACGCTGCACCGAGGTGTGGCTGAAGGATGGCCTGACCAAGGCGACCAACCGTTTACACGCTTTTAAAGCGCAATAACCGGTCGGCGTGCGGAATTTTTGTCACGCACCGTGTATAATAGGCGAAGCTATTTACTTTTCTGCAATCTGTTCGCTGTAACAGGTTGATTATCCAAAGATTAAGGTGATTTAAATCATGGGATTCAAATGCGGTATCGTCGGTTTGCCCAACGTCGGCAAATCCACCCTGTTCAATGCGCTCACTAAAGCGGGTATTGAAGCGGCCAACTTCCCCTTCTGTACCATTGAGCCGAACACCGGTGTCGTGCCGATGCCCGATCCGCGTCTGGACAAACTGGCTGAAATCGTCAAACCACAGCGTATTCTGCCAACCACGATGGAATTCGTTGATATCGCAGGCCTCGTTAAAGGCGCGTCGAAAGGTGAAGGCCTGGGCAACCAGTTCCTGACCAACATCCGCGAAACCGAAGCTATCGGTCACGTAGTGCGCTGCTTCGAAAACGACAACATCATCCACGTTAACAATAAAGTGGACCCGGCTGACGATATTGAAGTGATCAACACCGAGCTGGCGCTCTCCGACCTGGACACCTGCGAGCGCGCCATCCATCGCGTGCAGAAGAAAGCCAAAGGCGGCGATAAAGACGCGAAAGCCGAGCTGGCGGCGCTGGAAAAATGCCTGCCGCACCTTGAGAATGCCGGCATGCTGCGTTCGCTGAAAAACCTGACCGAAGAAGACAAAGCGGCGATTAAATACCTGAGCTTCCTGACCCTGAAGCCGACCATGTATATCGCCAACGTCAACGAAGACGGCTTTGAGAACAACCCTTATCTCGATAAAGTTCGCGAAATTGCCGCCGCCGAAGGTTCTGTGGTGGTCGCCGTTTGCGCCGCCGTTGAGTCCGATATCGCCGAGCTGGACGATGCCGACCGCGATGAGTTTATGGCCGAGCTGGGTCTCGAAGAGCCGGGCCTGAACCGCGTTATCCGCGCCGGCTACGAGCTGCTGAACCTGCAGACCTACTTTACCGCAGGGGTGAAGGAAGTGCGCGCCTGGACTATCCCCGTCGGCGCCACTGCCCCGCAGGCCGCGGGTAAAATCCACACCGACTTTGAAAAAGGCTTTATCCGCGCGCAGACCATCGCCTATGAAGACTTTATTACCTATAAAGGCGAACAGGGTGCCAAAGAAGCCGGGAAAATGCGCGCTGAAGGTAAAGACTACATCGTGAAAGATGGCGATGTGATGAACTTCCTGTTCAACGTCTAAATAAAATTTGTTGTCTCATGAGGTTTCATTGAACCTCATGAACATCGAAAAAAACCACAAAATCCACGCAATTGCGTGGATTTTTCATTTCAGCAAGCGCGTAAGCAAGTCGCAGATGGAGTTAGCCCGACACAGGCTCGCCAGTTAGATAAGATCCGCAAGGTCAACGACGTCTCCAACACCTTTAAGCTGATCGCTAAAGAGTGGTTGCAGATGAAAGACTGGGCCGAAATTACCAAAACGCGCCGACTGGATATGCTTGAACGTGTGGTTTTCCCCGCAATAGGTAAGCTCCCAATCAGAGAGATCACTCCACACCATATCCTTAGAATTCTTCAAGAAACTGCTAAACGAGGAGCACCGACAGTTGCCGCTGAAGCTCGCCGCACCGTTTCATCAGTTTTTGAGTTAGCAGTTGCAACGCTTAGAGCTGATAGCGATCCTGTACGGCCTGTGCGCAAGGCCCTTCCGGCCAATAAGACACAGCACAAACAAGCACTGAATCCTCAGCAAATCGGAAAGTTATTAAACTGTTTTGATAATAGTCGTGGCTCGTACCAGGTTAACTATTGTATGTGGCTTATGTGGTGAACATTGACGCGTCCTGCAGAAGCCACCGAAGCAGAATGGACAGAATTCGATCTTGATAACGCCCTGTGGACAATTCCGGCAGCGCGAATGAAAGCCCGAGAGAACACGTTATTCCCCTACCCTCCCAAGCTATCAAAATGCTCAGAACACTACAGGGATTAACCGGGCATCGGCAGCACCTTTTCCCGGGCAGGGATAATCCGTTAGGTCCAATGACATCGCACTCGCTGCGCCAGCTACGTAAAAGCCTCGGCTGGAGTGGTACATATAGCCCACATGCAACCCGAACCACTGGAAGTACCCGTTTAAACGAGATGGGCTATCGACCTGATGCTATTGAGGCCCAACTTGCGCACGCTGATACCAACAATGTTCGTCGCACATACAACCATGTAACTTATCTTGATGAGCGAAAGGTTATGATGCAGGACTGGGCAAATAAACTTGAAGAATGGGTAGGAAGCGCGCGCAGCACTATTGATGTTTCGTAAACCATGATGTATTGGTCTGTTAATGCTGATTATTAACGATAATTTCCCATCAGATTATAAAAACTATATTTCAGCCTACACTTTTGTAACTGTCTGATTATACGACCATTGTTACTCTCCTCACCCAGCGTTATAATTTCTTAGCACCCATTAGCGCAGGATGTTCCCATGAGCCGATACCGTATCTCTGGCAGTGAAGGACAATATGAGAAAAACTCCGATGAGCAAGTTCTGGCAAATAAGCTGGGGATTGCTGATTCTGGTGAGATGGACGAAGCGGAGCTTGTGCTGTTAGAGAAGCTCTATCACTGCATTTTTGAAGAGCAGTTTCCAGCAGGGCAGATCACCATTGCTTTGCTGAAAAGCTGGCATCGCCGCTGGCTGGGAAACATCTATGAGTGGGCCGGGCAAGAAAGGACTGTCAATATCAGCAAAGGGGGCTTTATGTTCGCGCCCTCTGCACAGTTGCCAAAACTAATACACGATTTCGACGCTAAATACCTTGCCCGATATACACCATGCACTAACATGAGCGAAGAACAGATCATAGAGGCTATTGCTATAACCCATGTAGAGCTGATACTCATCCATCCATTCCGGGAAGGCAATGGACGTTTATCACGACTTTTAGCTGATGTGATGGCGGTTCAGGGGGGACACAGGCCGCTGGATTATCAAAGCTGGGAGCAAAACAAAGCCGAATATATTTCGGCTATCCACGCAGGTATGTCAATGGACTACGGCCCGATGTGTTATTGGGTCGGTACTGCGTTAAGACGTGATTAAACAGCAAGACGAAGATGGGCGAACTTTTTGCGCGTCGCTTCAAGCGAAGCTTCGATCTTCTCAGAAGACTGCCCCGTCTCAACGGCGGTTGACGTTGCTACCGAGCGAACAATGTCAGCGCGAGACGGTTTAACGTAATACACCTGCGTTTTCTTGTCATTGCTCATCGCGATTCCTCAGCTATCGAATGTGTAATCTGTACTCATTATATCAAGGTTTCGACACGACTTCACATCATCTGTAGCCCGACGTCATTGATCTCCTCCCTGAAAACAGTGCCAGACTAAACTGAAGTCTCCGGTCTTTCTTC
>NZ_JBEAFN010000020.1:0-46564 GCF_040061795.1 Klebsiella sp. GN_Kp190 | reverse complement strand
GTCACGGCATATTCCCCGGGTTGCGGCGTAAACGCCTTACCCGGGCTACGGGTTAACAGCAATCTGCGGCCCTGTAGCCCGGTAGCCCTACTCCTCGCTCACGACTGGCTTGACTCTTACCGCAAACAGCACTATCACCATGGCGCTGACCAGCAGCACGCCGCTGCCGACAAAAACGCCGCTCGCGCCGTTGAGATCGAATACCGCACCGCCGCCAGCCGCACCGGCGCTAATCGCCAGCTGAATAGACGCCACCAGCAGGCCGCCCGCGCTTTCAGCTTCATCCGGCACCGTGGTGGCAAGCCAGGTCGACCAGCCCACCGGCACCAGACCAAAAGCAAAGCCCCACATCGCCACCAGCAGACCGTCCAGCAGCGCGACGTGACCGAACGTTACCATCATCAGCGCCAGCACGCTCATTGCCAGCGGCACCAGCGCCAGCGTCAGGCGCAGGCTTCGGGCCAACAGATGTCCGGCAATCGAGGTGCCGATAAAGTTCGCTACCCCAAAACCGAGCAGGATCAGAGAAACCCCTTCGACGCTGGCCTGCGCCACGGTTTCGAGGAACGGACGCAGATAGGTAAAGAAGGCGAAGTGGCCGCTGAAAATCAGGATTGTCGCGAGCATGCCGCCAATCATACCTGGCCGACGCAGCACCTTAAACAGGGTAGCGAAGCTGCCGACGCTCTCCGGACGCATGGAAGGCAGAACCCACAGCTGCCAGAGCAGCGCAACCACGCTCGGCAGCGCACAGATAAGAAATACGTTGCGCCAGCCGATCAGCGCGCCGAAATAGCTGCCCAGCGGCGCGGCAACCACCGTCGCGATGGAAACGGCGGAAAAGATAATCGCCAGCGCTTTCGGCACCATCGCCGCCGGAACCAGACGCATGGTGGTCGCGGTCGACATCGACCAGAAGCCGCCGATGGCGATCCCCAGCAGCAGGCGCCCAAGCAGCAAAAACTCCAGCGAACCGGCGAAGGCCACCATCATGCTGGAGATAATTTGCAAAACGGAGAAGAACATCAGCACCCAGCGGCGGTCAATATTTCGCGTCGCGGTGGTGATCAGCAGCCCGGTAACTAACGCCACCAGCGCCGTCGCGGTCACCGCCTGCCCCGCCATACCTTCGCTAACGCCCAGGCTTGCCGCCATCGGCGTTAACAAACTGGCAGGAAGAAACTCGGCGACAATCAGGCCAAACACCCCCAGCGCCAGCGCATAGACGGCGCGCCACGCGGGCCTGGCGTTGGTCTGGCTCTCTTCAGCTGCAATGCAGGAACTCATAAACATCTCTCCAGAACAATTAACATTTCGTTAAGGTTAGGCGGTTCTGTTCGGACGATCTATGATGCATACTCCTTGATTATTGATAATTCGTCCGGGAATGATGTTATGACTCAGCACGCCCTCGATCTCACCAGCGAACTTCTGCGCGGCATGCGCCTTTCCGGCGTCAACTACCGCCGCATCGAAACCTCCCGTCCTTTTGGCGTCGAATTCGGCTTCGTACCTGGTAAAGCGCAGTTCCACTTTATCAGCCGGGGACCGGTACTGCTGCGCATGGTCAGCGGTCAGCGCCTGATGCTGCAGAGCGGCGATGCGCTGTTTATTCCGAACGGCGATGGTCACGTGCTGCTCTCCGATGACCAGGCAACGGTGGTTAACGTGTCCAGACTGCCCAGCGAACCGGTTTGCGGCTCGGTAAGCTGCGTCAAAAACGCCTGCGACGACGCGAAAAGCGACAGCGCCATTATCTTCAGCGCCTGTATGGACTTTGAGCTGGGCGGTATGCAGCCGCTGGTCAAAGCGATGCCCGAAGTGATGCTGGTCAGCAGCCTGCTGACCAGCCGTCCGGAGATCCCGCCGATGCTGGCGGCCATGGAACGCGAAAGCCTCACTCGACAGGCGGGCTACGCCGGCATTCTGGCGCGGCTGGCCGATGTGGTCGCCGCGCTGATTGTCCGCGGCTGGGTGGAGTGTGGCTGCGGCAACGCCACCGGCTGGGTACAGGTGCTGCGCGATCCTAAGCTGGCTAAAGCCATTTACGTTATGCATCAGCAGCCGGGCATTAACTGGAAAGTCGAGGATCTGGCCCGAGAGGCGGGAATTTCACGTTCGGTATTTGCTGAACGCTTCCTCTCCGCCACCGGCACCACGCCCGCCCGCTATCTCACCGAGCTGCGTATGCGCCTCGCGGTGCAGTACATTTCCCATGAGGGTCAGGCGCTGGAAAAAGTGGCCTTCAGGCTGGGGTACAGTTCTCATGCCGCCTTCAGCCGCGCCTTTAAACGCATTATCGGAAAGGCGCCGGGCGCGCTGCGCGATCTGTCGCGGGAAGAAGGATTTTAGCACTGTCCCAGTTCACGGGTGCGCCTGACCGCCGCCAGTACGCTGCGCTGAAGCCCAGCGGCAAAATCGCTGTTGTTCAGCTCATACAGACCGTGGATCCCGACGCCCGCCGGGGAGTTGTTGATATCCAGAAGCTGGCGCGGATGCTTTTGGCTTTGGCGCAGCATCTCGACCGCGCCGAGCAGGTTTTCCAGCACCACCTCCGTTGCCTGGGGCCGCGGCAGCCCCGCCAGTACGCCGGCATCGGTAAGGGACTCAATAAAGTAGTAAATATAGTTAGGGCCCGCGACGCCAAAGCCGGTAAAGATATCGATCAACCGCTCAGGCAGATACAGCACTTTGCCAAAGCCGCGCAGAAACGGCTCGATCTCAGCCGCGCTGGCGTGGGGGTTTAAGGTCACGCCGCTATAGCCAAATCCGGTATCGGTCAGGGTATTGGGGATCGCCCTGGCAATCGGCGTTGCCGCACCAAACAGGGAGGCCAGCTTTTCCAGGGTCACCCCCGCGATCAGAGAAACCACCGTCGTCGAGCCGTTTAGCTGCGAGCGCACGCGGTTCGCCACCCCCGCCAGATCGTCCTGCGGACGGATCCCCAGCACCAGCAAAGCGGCTTCGTTTACGCCACCGTCGCCCGACAGCCGATAACGGGCGCGCAGAGCCTCGACTCGCGCGCTGTCGATATCCTCCAGCGAGATCGCGTCCGCCCGCAGCGCACCGTGGCTTAATGACGCGCGAATAATCGCCTCCGCCATCTGTCCGGCGCCAAAAAAATGGACCCTGGTCATGAGTCTTACTCCTTATTCAAAAAGATATTCGCCGTTGCCAACGCGAAAGCGTCGGCCTTTGAGCGCCGGGTCAGCAACGCGAAACACCAGTTCAGTCAGTTGGTTCGCCGCGCCCTGACGGAAAAGAAACTCTCGACCGCCCACCGCCAGCCCCTGCTCGCCTTGCGGGGCAAAGCCAAACAGCAGCTGCCAGCGGTCGCGCACCGCCTGAGGATGCTGTACCGTGAAAACCGCGCGCTGCAGTTCAATCTCCCCCAGAGGATGCGGCGCAGCGAGACCCTGTGCCTGCAGGCGGCTCAACCGGGCGTCATCCTCTTCCCCCCATTGCAGAATAAAGGGATAGACCAGGCCGTCAAAATCGCCGTCAATGGTGAAGATCCGCCAGCGGATAACGTTGCCCTGCGGATCGTCGCGCTGGCCGTTGACGATCGGCGAAACCCGCAGGCCCTGCTCGTGCAACTCCGCATGCGTGCGCTCAATATCGTCGCTACGCAGCGCCACCCGATACAGCGCTTCATTATCCGGCAGCAGCCGCGACGCATCCCGGGAGAGTAAAAACTTCTCCGCGGCGGAAAGCAGCTCTGCATCATCGGCAATCGCCAGAAATTCGATATAGGTCAGGCCGAAATAGCTCAGCGCATTCCTGGTCCCCCAGCCCGGGTGGTGTCCACCGGCCACCGCGTTGAGCTGTTGCCCGCTCAGCGCCTGAATCGCCGCTTCCGGCTGATTAACAAACTGGACCGCGTGGTCCCACGTTAAGATTGCCATTCGCCCTCCCGCTCCTCTGCCTGATAAAAACGCAGCCGACAGGCGGCATCGCCGCGAGCCAGCGCGGTCTGCACCTCTAAATGCAGCCCCGGAAACGCGTCGGTTAGCGCACGATCGCCTTCCATGCAGATATCGCACAGCGTCTCAATTTCGCTGGCGCCTCGCCCCTGCTGCCGCCAGCAGTTGACATAGGGACAGTAGTGAAACAGGACGATAAATTCGGCCCGGCTGGCGCTAACGGGCTCCATCTCATAAACCTGAGATTCCAGACCGCGGGTAAACAGCCCGGCAAACTCCTGCAAATCTTTTCGATCGCGCATTTGCGCGCGCAGCTTATGCCCGATATCGCGGCCATAGTGGCGTATTGCTTCACGGACAGAATCATCCGCGATATGGCGTTGTCGGCTTTCGTCCAACAGGTAACCGATCGTTGCCGCGCGTTTTTCAGTAATGGCGCGCAGCGCCAGGGTCACCTCATCGTTTAAGGTGGCGGCGTTATGCGCCGGTTCCGAGCTTATTTGCGTCATGCGCTTATTCCCAGTCGGTATTCACTTTCACGTCGCTGGCGCCCGGCAGGGCATACACATCTTCGGCGTACCATTTCCGCGAGAGCTCAGCGAGCGTGCCGTCCTTTTTCAGGGCAACCAGCTGCGCGTCAATCGCTTTGATTAGCTGCGGATCGGTATTTTTTTTATACAAATAGACGTTAGGAAACAGGCCGACGGAATCCGACGCTTTCAGATTAAGATTTAGCGCCTTATTTAACGCCAGCAGCGCGCCAATGGGGTAAATCGCCGCATCGTATTCCCCGGAAGCTACCGCTTTAAAGATATCGGCGGCGGACTGCTCGCCGTTGGGCTGCAGGTTAATTTGTTGGCCTGGATGTTTTTTATTGTAGTTTTCAATCACCGTATAACGGGCGTCGGAGGTATGAATCGGCACCAGCTTTTTCTTCCCGCTGGCGAGATCGCCGAGATTATGTATATCGTTCTCATCGTTACGCACAATCAGGCGCAAATCGCTGATCCCTGTCGGCTCGCCGGAGTGGTCGTATTTTTCCGCCCGCTCTTTGGTGAGATAAAAGTGATCCGCCGCGAGGGTATAGGCGCCGGTCGATAGGCCGACGATCATCGCATCGCGCGAGACCGCATTAAAATGAAACGTATAGTCGGTTAAACGCTGGTCCAGCACCTTTAACAGGTCGCCATCGTAACCGGTAATATTGTTGTTATCGTCAACAAAGCTAAAGGGAAAGCCGTTAGCATTGACGACAACCTCAACCGTTTTCGCGTTTGGGCTTTTTTCAACCGCCTGCGCGGCGTTCATTCCCATTGCCAACGCCAGCGCACTCACCAGTAAAATTTTATTTTTCAAAATACCTTCCCCAAAATGATAACCGTGAAACACTCTTTTCTGCGTTTCCTTGCCAGCGGGCGCTCAGAAACCTTTCTGCACTGCGCAATGCTCTGGCAATCGCCAGGCACAGCACGATATAAATCACCAGCACGACGCAGTAGGCTTCGACAAAATGAAACCCGCGCGCGGCGGCGATATTGGCTTTCGCCATCAGATCAACAACG
Organism: Klebsiella sp. GN_Kp190; assembly: GCF_040061795.1. NCBI lineage: Bacteria > Pseudomonadati > Pseudomonadota > Gammaproteobacteria > Enterobacterales > Enterobacteriaceae > Klebsiella > Klebsiella sp. GN_Kp190. Next base: position 41,079 of record NZ_JBEAFN010000020.1, on the reverse strand, counting down.
GTGATGGTGTAAACCAGCGAGGTGTCTTTAATCAGATCGATCAGCACGCTGGTAAAGTTCGGCAGCGCGGATACCGCCGCCTGTGGAAAAATAATGCGTCGGAACTGCGTGAATCCGCTTAGCCCGATTGACCATGCGGCCTCGCGCTGCCCCTTATCAACCGCATTCCATCCCGCGCGAAAGGTTTCGGCGAAATAAGCGCTGAAGATCAGCGACAGCGCGGTGACCGCCGCCGCCAGCGGCGAGAGTTTATAGCGGTACATCGTGTCCTGCGGGCCGCCGAACAGCCCGGCGGCAATCCACGGCCAGACGTAAAAAAAGAAATACAGCATCACCAGGACCGGGACCGAACGGCCAAAGGAGAGGAATACCCTCGCCAGCCATTGAACGCCGGGTACCTGACGAATAATCGCCCACGCCAGCGCTGCGCCCAGCAAAGTGGAAAACAGTAAGGATAATAACGTTATCGTCAGGGTGACCGGCAGCGCGCTTAAAATAAACGTAAAATTGTCGCGAATGAACGCCAGGCTAAACATGTTAATTTATCACTCCAGCAGGAACTGATATTTCTTTTCAATACGAGTGGTAAAATAGAGAATAATACTATTCAGCACCCAGTAGACGATAATAACGCTAATAAATGCCGCGACTTGTTTCGCCCCGTAGCTATTTTGCGAAATCTTTTGTGCCCGCCCAAAAACATCCACAATACCAATAATATTGACCAGCGAGGTCATTTTCACGAGATTAATTAAAAGATTGCCAAAGACGGGAATAGCAATAATAAGCCCTTGGGGGAAAATAATCCGCCGTATTCCCTGATGCCAGGGAATATTCAGGCTGATAATGGCCTCTTTCTGGCCGCTATCCACCGCGCGCCACGCTGAACGCATCATTTCTGCAAAGTAGGGACTGATGCTGACCGAAATAGACAGCACCGCAAAGGTGGTATCGCTAATCCACAGCGGCGGCAGCGCCAGCGCGGTCAAAATTAATTTGCCGCCGAAGAAAAACAGCAGGATCAGCAGCGCCAGAGGCGCGCCGCGCAGAATGTCGGTATACCCATTTGCCGCCGCGCTGAGCGGCCTAAAGCGGCTAAACTGCAGCAGCACAATCAGCAGCGCGATCGTTAAACCAAGCAGCAGCGACGCCAGCGTTATACCGAGGGTCACGGGTAAATTTTCCAGCAGCTTCGGCACTATTCCGGCGATATCCGGCCAGCTAAACAGTGGGTTATTGTTCATCATCAGCCTCAGGCATGATAGTGCAGTTGTGCAAGAAACGCCCGGGTTCGGCCCTGCTGCGCCGCGCCAAATATCTGTTCCGCCGGGCCCTGTTCAACGATTTCGCCGTTTTCCATAAATACCACCCGGGAAGCGACCTGACGGGCGAACGCCATTTCGTGGGTCACGATGATCATCGTCTGGCCCGCGGCAGCAATGGTCTGAATAAGCTCCAGCACTTCACCGACTTTTTCCGGATCCAGGGCTGAGGTCGGTTCATCCAGCAGCAGAACGGCGGGGTTAATGGCCAGCGCCCGCGCAATACCGATACGCTGCTTTTGGCCGCCGGAGAGACTGTGCGGATAGTGGTCTTTTTTATGCAGCAACCCCACCTGCTTTAAGAGTCGTTCAGCAATAGCCAGCGCCTCCTGCCGCGGGCGTTTTTTAGCGTATATCAATCCTTCGGTAATATTTTGCAGTGCGGTGAGGTTATGAAAAAGATTCCACGATTGAAAAACCATAGCGGTTTTTGACCGTAGTTTTTCAATCTCCTTTTTTCCCGCTTTTGCGCAATCCAGCGCCACATCATCTATTCTTATTTGCCCGCTATCGGCAGGCTCTAAGAAATTAAGCGTACGTAATAGCGTGGTTTTCCCCGAGCCGCTGGGGCCAATAATGCAAATAATCTCGCCGGAATGAATGCTGAGCGATACCTCTTTTAGCACTCTTTCACCGGAGAAGCTTTTACTGATCTTATTGAGCGTTATCATAATGAGATATTCGTGAATAATGATTATTTGCCGCACATCGGCATTTATTGCTGTACAAAAACTATATTGCCGCCGTTCAGATGATAGCAAACAAGAAAATCATCTATCGAAAGTCAAAAAATAACTTTTTATATATTTGTTATGACAATGAGGCTTGATTGTAATCAAACCTTATTTGCAAAACAGGATTGCGGTAACCGATACTTCATTCAAATTTATTGAATAATGAGAGCAAATTGTTTCGATTTTAATCATCGCGTCGTCGGCCTATTATTTATCACATCGGGGCAAAAACGCTCCAACACTGACAAAACGCTTAAGGAATACGACCATGAAATCCATCAAAACTTTCGTTGCAGTTGCCGCACTCTCTATGATCTCTTTCGGTACGTTTGCGCAGAGCATCAGCGCCAGCGCTTCCACACTGGACCGCGCAGAAGCCAAAATTGCCGCTCAGGCCGCAGAGCAAGGCGCCTCTTACAAAATCACCAGCGCTCAGTTCAATAACCGCGTGCATATGACCGCAGAACTGACGAAATAAAATTTGAAACATTGCCGGGCCGCCGGAAGACACAGGCGACAGCGACAACACGATGAAATAAGGAACAGAATATGAAAAATATCGGCGTAGTCACCGCACTGCTGTTAGCCGCTACACTTTCGTCCGGGGCGATGGCCGCAGAGAATAGCTTTGCGCGTCCGGAGGCAGGTTCGAATATCGACACGTCCGTGCATCAGAATCATATTGATGTCAGCCATGCCTTTGATAAAGAGAGCCTGACCGCAGGCAATCTTCAGTAACACACAGCCCCCGGGGCGCGCGGGTAATTATCCGCTGCGCGCCCTACTTTTTCTGCCAGTGTGCCCACGGATTATTCGCCGGCGCTTCCGCTCTTGCCGTATCGGTATCGGACAACGAATCGATATACAACGCTTCCACTTCTTTACGCGCCCACGGCGTGCGGCGTAAAAACTTCAGGCTCGACTTAATACTCGGCTCGCTTTTAAAGCAGTTGATGTTGATGCGTTTCGCCAGTTCGGCCCAGCCATATCGCGCGACCAGCGCGTTTAACAGCGCTTCCAGCGTGATGCCGTGCAGAGGATCGTTTGGGTGCTGCATTGCGTCTCTTTACCTGAATTAAAAATTTTGCTCACCATACTGGCTCCCGACGCCAATCGCAACAGCCCCGCCTCCCCCTTATCCAAAATTCGCAAAAGCACAGAACCCTCCACGGTCATAAATTAGAAAAGAACGTTATTGGTTGATTATTTTCGCTTAAGGCAAGCTGGCTTCAACCACCCGACTGAGGAATCGATCATGCGCTGTTGTTGTCCCCGAACCCTGAATCTGAATCGACGAAAACACCTGAATACCGCCTTCGGAGAACACAATGAACGCGACAACCTTACCGATACTGGATCTGGCCCGCTACGCGGACCCCGCTGAAAAAGCGGCGTTTCTCGCCGACCTGCGCCACGCCGCCCGCGATATCGGTTTCTTTTATCTGATCAACCACGGCGTCGATGAGTCGCTGCAGCAGGCCGTGCAGCAGCAATCCCGCGCCTTTTTTGCCCTGCCCGACGATCAAAAGCAGAGGGTGGCAATGATTCACTCTCCGCATTTTCGCGGCTACAACCGCGCCGCTTCTGAATTAACCCGCGGTCAACCCGACTGGCGCGAGCAGTTCGATATCGGCGCCGAGCGCCCGGCCCTGCAGCTTAGCGAACGCGCGCCGCGCTGGCAGCGCCTGCAGGGGCCGAATCTCTGGCCAGAGGCGTTGCCCTCACTCAAACCCACATTACTGACCTGGCAACGGGAAATGACCCAGGTTGGGATCACCCTGCTGCGCGCCTTCGCCGAAGCGCTGCGCCTGCCGCTGGATGCCTTCGATGGCCTGTATGGCGATAAGCCCAATGAACATATCAAGCTGATCCGCTATCCCGGCCAGCAGGAGACCCAGAGCGCCCAGGGCGTTGGCGCGCATAAGGACTCCGGCTTCCTCAGCTTCCTGCTGCAGGATGAGCAGAAAGGATTGCAGGTCGAAGTCTCCCCTGACCGCTGGATTGACGCGACCCCGCTGGCGGGCAGCTTTGTGGTGAATATCGGCGAGCTGCTGGAGCTGGCAACCAACGGCTATCTGCGGGCAACGGTGCACCGGGTCGTTTCGCCGCCTGCCAACCAGCAGCGGCTGTCGATCGCTTTCTTCCTCGGCGCCCAGCTGGATGCCGTGGTCCCCGTCTACACGCTGCCCGACGAGCTGGCCCGCGAAGCCCTCGGACCGGATAGCGACCCGCAAAACCCGCTGCTGCGCGAGGTGGGCTGGAATTACCTGAAAGGGCGTCTGCGTTCGCATCCTGATGTCGCCGAGCGCTACTACCAGGATGTTTTTCGCGAACGCGCCGAGCAATTGATCGTGTAGACCCTAAATAATTCGGGTTGCAGGACAACGCACATGCAATTTGAAGTATGACGGGTATAAACATAACAACAACACAAGGAATAAGATGATGAAATATGCCGCATTTAAACTGGCAGGGGTTGCACTGTCTCTCTCTCTGGCATGGAGTTCCGCCCAGGCCGCCGCGCTGCGCGTCGCCGCGGACCCGGTGCCGCACGCCGAGATCCTTAACTACATTAAGAAGATCGATCCCAGCCTCGACCTGAAAATCGTCGAACTCACCAGCGGCGTTAACGCCAACGAACTGCTGGCCAACGGCGATGTCGATGCCAACTACTTCCAGCACGTCCCCTATCTGAAAGATCAGGAGAAAGCGCTGGGCAAAACCTTCGCCGTCGCGGCGACCGTCCATATTGAGCCGCTGGGGATCTATTCGCGCAAGCATAAAGATTTTAAATCGCTGCCCGAGAACGCCACCGTGGCGGTACCGAATAACACCACCAACCTGAGCCGCGCGCTGTTCCTGCTGCAAAATCAGGGTTTGATTAAGCTGGCGGCAAAATTTACCGACCCGGCGACCACCCTGGCGACGCCGAAAGATATCGTGGAAAACCCGAAGCACCTGAAAATCCTTGAGATTGAATCACCGCAGATCCCGCGGTCGCTGGATGACGTTGACCTGGCGGTGATAAACGGCAACTACGCGCTGGAAGCCGGGCTGGTGCCGGCCAAAGACGCGCTGGGTCTGGAGAGCGCGACCCACAACCCGTACGCCAACATTCTGGTGACAACGCCGGCGCTGGCGAACGATCCGCGCATCAAGGCGCTGGCCAAAGACCTCACCTCGCCGCAGGTTGCCGAATTTATTCGTAAGCAATATAACGGCTCGGTGATCCCGGTTGCTCCTCAGTCATGATTGAGATTGTCGGGCTGAGTAAAACCTATGCCGGAACAGGCCGACCGGCGCTAAACGATGTCTCTCTGCAGGTGCCGAGAGGAGCCGTTTACGGCATCCTCGGCCGCAGCGGTGCAGGCAAAAGTACGCTGATACGCTGCCTGAATCTGCTGGAGCGGCCCACGTCGGGCCGCATTATTGTGAACGGGAACGATATTACCCGGATGGATAAAACCGCGCTGCGCGAGTACCGGCTGCGTACCGGCATGATCTTCCAGCACTTTAATTTACTTCACGCCCGCAGCGTCGCCGACAATGTCGCGGTGCCGCTGGAGATAGCCAAAGTGCCGAAAGCCGCCCGCCAGGCGCGGGTGGCGGAGCTGCTGGAACTGGTCGGGCTGGCGGATAAAGCCGCCGCCTTTCCGTCACAGCTTTCCGGCGGGCAAAAACAGCGCGTGGGGATCGCCCGCGCGCTGGCCGCGCGGCCGGATGTGCTGCTGTGCGATGAGGCCACCAGCGCCCTCGACCCCGAGACCACGGCCTCGGTGCTCAGCCTGCTGGCGGATATCAACCAAAAGCTGAACCTCACCATCGTGCTGATCACCCATGAGCTGGAAGTGGTGAAAACCCTCTGCGACCACGCAGCGCTGCTGGAGCACGGGGAGATTATTGAAAGCGGCAGAATTGCCGATTTGCTGGTGGCGCCATGGTCGCGGCTACGGCAGTCGCTGCTGCACGATCCTCAGGCAGAGCGGGATTTCCTCGCTCGCCACGGTTTTCACGGGAGGCCATTATGCGGAGTAGCATGAGTTGGGAAGATCTCTGGCCGCTGCTGCTTCAGGGCACGGTAGATACCGTTTATATGGTCGGCCTGGCGGCGCTGTTTACCGTGCTGCTCGGGCTGCCGACCGGCGTGCTGGTGTTTGTTTCACGCCGCAACGGCCTGGCGCCGATGCCGAAGCTCAACGCCGTGCTGGGCGCGATTATCAACTTTGGTCGTTCGCTGCCGTTTATCGTGCTGCTGATCGCGCTGATCCCGTTCACCCGGCTGATTATTGGCACCACCCTCGGCAGTACCGCCGCGGTGGTTCCGGTCACCATTGGCGCCTTTCCGTTCTTTGCGCGGCTGACGGAGAACGCGCTGGATGAAGTGGATTACGGGCGTATTGAGGCGATTTTATCGATGGGCGGCAATATCTGGCACGTGATCTTTAAATCGCTGCTGCCGGAAGCGCTGCCGACGCTGCTGGCCGGCATCACGCTGACCATCGTTATGCTGATCGGCTTCTCTTCGATGGCGGGCGTGATTGGCGGCGGCGGACTGGGCGATCTGGCCATTCGCTACGGCTATCAGCGCTTCAATAACGAGGTGATGTTCGGTACCGTGCTCATTCTGGTCGCGCTGGTGCAGGGCGTGCAGATGGCCGGCGACCGTCTGGTCCGCGGCCTCGCCCACCGTCGTTAACAATAAGCGGGTGGCCGCGCGCCATCCGCGATTAAAACCCGCTTTCGCGCGCCAGGGTGCGTATCAGCTCCGCTGCCGGCAGCTCGCGAATCAGGCTCACTCCCTGCCCGGCCCAGTGCGCACCGTACTGACGATCTCCCTGCGCTTTCGCCGCCGATGCCAGCGCCTTTCCGGCGTCGTAAGCCACGGGATAAGCCGGAATCAGCGGCGGATCGTTTATTTCACGCCAGCCGTTAACCAGACATCTCGCCGGGCGTCCGGAAATGACCGAGGTTAAAACCGTTTGCCCGTCAGATGCGCTTTTAAGGGCCTCACGGTATCCGCCATCCGTGGACGATTCCGGGCACAGCAGAAACGCCGTCCCTAGCTGCGCCCCGTCTGCGCCCAGGTTCATTACGCTGTTAATTCCCGCGCCGTCCATCACGCCGCCAGCGGCGATAAGCGGTATATCGGTATGCCGTCTTATCGTCTGAACCAGAGTAAAGGTGCTCATCTGCCCGTCGGGCGCCAGCGGATCAAAGATGCCGCGATGGCCGCCGGCCTCGTAGCCCTGCGCCACCACCATATCGATTCCCTGCTCTACGGCCAGCAGCGCCTCTGCCACGCTGGTCGCGCTCGCCAGAGTGACGATCCCCTTTTCCCGCAGTCGGCGAAGGGTTTCACGATCCGGCACGCCAAAATGAAAGCTCACCGCCGCCGGAGTCAGGTCGAGCAGCAGCTCGGCCATCCGCGGCTGCTGCTGAAAACTGAGATAAATTTCCGCCAGCGTCTCCGGCGGCAAGCTGCCAAAGCGCGCAAATTCCGGGCGCAACCGCGCCAGCCACCGGGCTTCACGCTGCGGATCCCTTACCGCCGGGGCGTGGCAAAACAGATTGACGTTAAACGGACGGGTGGTTAAGCGCCGGGTCCGGTTAATCAGCGTTTCAGCCTGCTCTACGGTTGACGAGCCCAGTCCCAGCGAGCCGAGCGCGCCGGCCCCGCTGACCGCTGCCGCCAGTTCCGGCGTCGACACGCCGGCCATCGGCGCCTGAATAATGGGGTAATCAATATCAAGCTGCTGCGTAAGCCTGTTGCTCATGGTTTGCCCTGTTGAAATTTGTGCGTTCGGGCCATTAAAATCTCTTTTAGAGATGATAAGATCAACATTATTTTCAAATTAAGAATAAAAATATGAACCACACCACATTAGAGATTTTTAAAACGGTGGCGCAAGAGCGCAGCGTCACCCGCGCGGCAAAGCGGCTGGGGCGCGCCCAGTCCAATATCACCACCCGCATTCACCAGCTGGAAGAGGAGCTGGGCGTGGAGCTGTTTGCCCGCGGCAATAAAAGGATGCTGCTGTCCCCCGCCGGTGAACATTTTTTGGGCTACGCGCTGAAGATCCTCAGCCTGGCCGAAGAGGCCAGACAGGCGCTGCATCCGGCGACGCCGGGCGGCAATTTACGCATGGGGGCGATGGACGCCACCGCCGCCAGCCGCCTGCCGCCGCTGCTTCCCCGGTTTCGCGCGCTGTGCCCGGAGGTGACGCTCACCCTCAAAACCCAGCCCACCCGTCAGCTGACCCAACAGGTGCTGGACGCCGCGCTGGATTGCGCGCTGGTGAGCCTGCCGCAGGGAACGCCTCCGCCCGATGACCTGGAGTACGTATCCATCTTTAAAGAACAGCTGCTGCTGGTGCTTCCCGCCAGCCCACAGCGCTTTCGCTTTGCCGCCTTTGCGCAGGGCTGTACCTACCGGACGATAGGCGAAGCGTTTCTGGCGCATTCAGAGGAGGTGGAGAGCGAGATCCAGGACGTCGGCTCCTATCACGCGATGCTCGCCTGCGTCGCCTCCGGCGGCTATGCCGGTATCGTGCCGCAGAGCGTGCTCGATACCCTGACGCTGCCCGAAGCCAGCCAGCTGCGGCCGGTTGGCCAGGCGATCACCCAGCTTATCTGGCGCAAAGGCTACGCGTCCCCCGCTCTCGAGAAAATGCGCCAGCTTCTGGAGTCAGCCTCCGACCTTTGACGCTCGCCCCGCCCCTGCCGCCACCAGCGCGGCGGCAGCCAGCAGCGCAATGGCGGCCGCGCTCAGCGAAGGATTAAACGACCCGCTGCGGTCATACAGCGTTCCGGCAACCAGCGGGCCGACGATTTGCCCGATGCCGTAGGTCGCGGTCATGGCGGCAATCATATTGAACGAAACCAGATGATTAAGCCGCCGCCCCTCGGACAGCGCGATGGTCACGGTGCCCAAAAAGGTGCAACCCACCAGCAGCGCGCTCAATATGCAAAACGGTAACGCATGGCTCCACGCCGGGAGAATGACGCCGATTGCCTGAATCAGCAAATTAAGGGTAAACGCGCGTCGGTAGCCGAGCTTGATGACCAGCCGGTGCCAGATAAAGCAGGAGGGAACGGCGGCGAGGCCGAAAATGGCCCAGATCTGCACCGGATCGATAACGTTCAGCGAACCGCTGAGAAACAGCGGAAGATAGGTGGCGGTAATAATGTAGCCGAAGCCGGCCAGGCCATAAATCAGCAGCAGTTTCCACGCCTCCCGCCCCCGCCCCTCGCCCTCCTCGCGGTGTGCGGTCGCGGCGGGTTGATAAGCGATAAGGTAGTCGGCGGGGCTCAGCAGCAGACGCAGCGCGAGAACAAAAAGCACGCCAGAGCTTATCGCGCATATCAGCCATATCTGCTGGCTGGAGAGCGCCAGCGCCTTCCCCAGGGAGATAAATTCCGCCGACAAGAATATCCCCATTCCGACGCCAGAAAAAAGCACCGGCGCGCCGTTAGGGTGCTTCATATGCTGCAGAAGCCAGAGGGAGGCGGCGATCAGCGTCACCGCGCTGAGTAATCCGGCAATTCCGCGCACCACAATAATCGCCAGGGGGGAAACCAGGAACGCCAGTAAGGCCAGGCACACCAGCGTCAACAGTGCGGAAAGCAGGCTTAGCCACCTGGCGTCCGCGGGCCTGGCTTTCGCCAGCAGCAGCGCGCCGGCCAGATAGCCGGCATAGTTCGCCGAAGCGGCAAGATTACCTTCACGCAGCGTCAGCAGCTGCTCATTGAGCATCAGCGGCAGGATCCCGGTATAGGCAAACCGGCCATAGCCCATGCCAACGATCAGCACGACCGAACCGGCCAGCGCCAGCAGAAAGGCCTTCCATTCCGGCCTGGTTGCAAAAACGTTCACCCACTCCCCTCCATTATTATTCTCAAATAAAGAATCATAAATAACAATCATTCTTTATTTATTATGATTTCGCTTGCCACGATGCGCAAGCAGCGCCATGCGGCAGCGCCCGGCCTGCGGGGAGAAACTTTACGGCAACGGCCGGGGGATGCTTCGGCGAGTAACGAAATGTGGAGTGAGGCGCTGGACATCCTTGTCCAGAGGGATTTAACGGTGGCTAAAAGCCAGTCTGGCAGCAAATAACATAAAGAGGCCGCCGGTTGCGCGGTCCATCCACCGAATAAATAGCGGCGTCTTTAATAGCCGAGCGGCAGAGCGGCTGGTCAGGATTAGCGTTAACGACCAGAGCGTCCCGATCGCCACATGGATGGCGACCAGCAGGAACGTCCAGACGATGGGCGAGTGGCCGGTCGGAATAAACTGCGGCAGGAAAGAGACGTAAAAGATCCCCATTTTCGGATTGAGCACATTGCCCATCATCCCTTTTAAAAACCAGTTACTTGCCGGCGCCGCCGCCCTGTCCTGATGAACAAAATGGCCGCGCGGCTTGAGAATTAACTGAATGCCCAGCCAGCATAAATAGGCGGCCCCGCACCATTTGAGCAGGTCATAAGCCAGCTCCGATGCCGCCAGTAGCGCCCCAAGACCGAAGGCGACCGCAGCCCCCCAGATAAAACATCCCGTATCAATGCCCAGCGCCGCCTGAAAGGCTTTTTTTCCGCCTTCAACGGTAGCGGTTCGCAGGATTAAAGCGGTATCCAGGCCTGGGGTAAGGGTGAGCAACAGGGCAGCAAAAGAGTAAGCAAGAAGGGAATCAGCAACGGACATTTTCTCTCTCCGAAAGCGAAGATTCTAGATAAAACCCGCCGCAGAGACAATCGAATAAATTCGCTTTGCCGGGCGCGTTAAAAGCTCTTTGTGACAAATGGCCGCCGCAAAAGCGGATACAGTCAATCGACCAAACCTTTATCGATACAGGCTGTTATGACGCTTAACGCTATCCGCATCGCCAGGCCGGTCACCGACCTTTCACTCAGTTGCCACATGTACTGCACAGGCCTTGGGCTGGAGCAAATCGCGCAGTTTGCCGATCATGACGGCTTTAGCGGCGTAATGATCGGACGCCGCGATCTCGGCTGGCATCTTGAATTCACCCTCTGCCATCATCTTCCGGTGAAGCCCTCTCCGGGCGAGGAAGATTTGCTGGTGCTTTATTACCCGGAAGCCGCGGAATGGCGGGAACAGTGTGCGAAAATGCTGACCGCCGGTTTTGCGCCGGTCAGCGCGTTCAATCCGTACTGGAATGTGAACGGTAAAACCTTTGTCGACGGCGACGGTTATCGCGTGGTGCTGCAAAACAGAAGCTGGCCATAGACGCTACTCCATAAGCCGGACGTCAGGATGGCGCGGGCTTGCCGCTTCGTGAAAAATATCGCCCAGCCAGCCGGGAATTTCCGCCTCCGGGAGATCGTCCGGGATGATGATCCCACGCAGCGGCGAACATTTCTGCTCGTTCAGATCGACGCGGAAAAGTAGCCAGCGTTCGCCCTGGCGCTGGACGCCAATATGGCGCCCGAATACGTCATAAATCAGCATTCCATCACCCTGCCGATCGCAGGGGATGATGGGCGGCTCATGCATGCCATTAGGCTTTGTCCTCGCGCAGCCACGGGGTCACGGTAATCCCTGTCAGCAGCCCTTCCGGGCTCAGCAGCCGCGTGACGGTTTGCCCCCACGGCTCAATGCGGTTGTCCACCAGCAGACGATAGCCTCTGGCCTTCAGCGCGTCGGTGGCGGTGTTGATATCGCGCACTTCAAACTCGACCCACGCCTGCGGCACCGGCAGATAGTCAGGCCAGAGATCGGCGTCAAAGCAGGAGCGCGCCGCCTGCGCCAGCGGCCACAGGGCAAAATGTTTTACCCCGCCGATGGCGTCATGTTCGGTCAGCAGATACTCTTCGTTACCGGGCATCGGTTTTAGCGGCAGGCCCAGCGCAGCCACATAAAACTCCCTGCTGGCCGGCGTCGATTGCGTTATCGGCCCAAAGCCGGCGACAAAAAGCACATCCATACCGTCTAAATCGTATTCCATACTCTCTCCTGTCATTATCCGTGATGCGTTAACAGATTTTATACTCTGCCGCGCACGACTTGCCCAGAATCCTCTTTTCTCATGACTATTTTTAGTGCGTTTGCCTGAATCATTGAGAAAACGCATGCTCTGCTCGTTGCGCCCGACGGCGCTGCGCTATGCTTAGCTTCCCTTTGGTTTTCAATACTTCGCGTTATGACCACTTCCGCCTGCACCACTCAGCTTAATCTGCGTATTATTTCTATCGTTGTTTTTACCTGTATCTGCTATCTCTCTATTGGCCTGCCGCTCGCCGTACTGCCGGGCTATATCCACTATCAGCTGGGCTATAGCCCCTTTATCGCCGGCGTGGTCATCAGCCTTCAGTACATCTCAACCCTGATCAGCCGCCCGCATGCGGGCCGCTACACCGACATCTGGGGGCCGAAAAAAGTCGTCAGTCGGGGGATTGTTTGCTGCCTGCTCAGCGGTCTCTTCACGCTGCTCGCGGTCTTGCTGCAATCCTCGCCGCCGCTGGCCGTTGCCGCGCTGTTGGTGGGGCGCATTTTCCTCGGCGTCGGGGAAAGTTTTACCGCCACCGGCGCGACCCTTTGGGGGATCAAAACCGTCGGTGCGATTCACACTTCGCGGGTGATCTCGTGGAACGGCGTGGCGACCTACGTTGCCATGGCGGTCGGCGCCCCGCTGGGTGTCATGCTTAACGGCTATTTTGGCATCAGCGGATTTGCCGCCGTGGTGATCCTGGCGGCGGCGGTTGGCCTGCTCTATGCCCGTACGCGGCAGGACGTCAGCGTGACGGCGGGGATCAGAGCGCCGTTTCATGTGGTGGCGCGCAAAATCTGGCCCTACGGGCTGGGGCTGGCGCTGGGTACCGTCGGTTTTGGGGTTATCGCAACCTTTATTACCCTCTACTTCTCCGCCCATAGCTGGCAAGGCGCGGCGTTTACCCTCTCCCTGTTCAGCATCGGTTTTATCTGCATCCGCCTGATCCTGGGCAACACCATTACCCGCTACGGCGGCGTGCCGGTATCGTTAATCTGTTTTGCGATCGAATGTATCGGCCTGCTGATCATCTGGTCGGCCTCCTCGGCGTGGATGGCCGGAATGGGCGCCTTTCTCACCGGCTCGGGCTTTTCGCTGGTCTTCCCGGCGCTTGGCGTGGAAGCGGTGAAACAGGTTGAAGAACAGAATCAGGGCACCGCGCTGGGTACCTATTCGGCCTTTCTCGATCTGGCGTTGGGATTAACCGGTCCGGTCGCCGGCTGGGTGGCCGGTTATTACGATCTGGAGACTATTTATTTGTTGGCGGCGGCGGTGGTCGCGCTGGCATTTATCTTGATTTTGCGCATTTACCTGCAACAACGCGCTGCTTTACCGCGAACCTGAGGAAGCATCGTCGAAAGATAACCGGCGCTAATATGGGTAAAAAATTAATCAATAATTGACGGCAATTCGGCTTCCGTGCCACCATCGCTTCAGCGTCCGGCAAGCGGCGCGATGGTGGTACGGGTGAATATCAGAGACCGCATGTTTAAGGTCCATGCCCGTCCGCAACCTGATTCTGGCGGGAATAAAGACATGCACCAAAGTTTTAATCAGCGCGTTCATTTCTATTACTGCATTCTGGTGGCGCTGAAAATACACGCAAAATCGAAGAAATCAGGCGGTGTCCGCGGGAAAAATAATTTCCTGCTCAAGTGGCTGCGCAAAGCGCAGGACAACAATATATTCCACCCGGATATTACCAGCGAGATCGAATGGCTGCGCGGCAAAATCATTCAGGCCGGCTACGATACCGACCTTGAACCCATGCTCGATTTTGTCTACGCCACCGCCAAACGCGCGGAAGATCTTAAGAACGCCGACTGATTCACGCCCGAGCCGCCTGGCCCGGGCGTTGTACTTTAGCGTTTGTTACGGTGCGTCAGGAGATAGACTGCCGGGATCACCAGCATCGAGAGCAGCGGCGCGGTGATCATCCCGCCGATCATCGGCGCGGCGATACGCTGCATCACCTCCGATCCGGTGCCCCCTCCCCACATAATCGGCAGCAGTCCGGCCATGATTGTCGCCACGGTCATCACTTTCGGGCGCACGCGCAGCACGGCCCCTTCATGAATCGCCTCGTTGAGCGCGCGATCGTTCAGCTCGGGGCGGCGTTTCGCGATCGCCTGGTTCAAATAGAGCACCATAATCACCCCGAACTCCGCCGCCACGCCGGCAAGCGCAATAAAGCCCACGGCGGCGGCTACCGACAGGTTGTAGCCCAGCAGCCAGAGCAGCCAGACGCCGCCGATCAGCGAAAACGGCAAAGTTCCCATAATCAGCAGAGCGTCTTTAACGCGGCTGAAAGTGACGTAAAGCAGGATAAAGATAATCATCAGGGTAAACGGCAGCACGATTTTCAGCTTCGCGATGGCGCGCTCAAGGTACTCATACTGCCCGGACCAGGTCAGCGAGATGCCTTCCGGCAGCCTGACCCGTTTGCCGACCTCGCTCTGCATTTCATCAACTGCGGATTTTAAGTCGCGCCCGCGAATATCCACGTAGATCCAGTCCGACAGGCGGGCGTTTTCGCTTTTCAGCATCGGCGGGCCGTCGGTAATGGTGATGTCCGCCAGTTCCGAGAGCACTACCTGCGCCCCGCCGCTGGTCACTACCGGCAGATCGCGCAGCTTTTGCAGCGAGTCGCGCATTTCTCGCGGGTAGCGGACGCCGATCGGGTAACGTTCTCGCCCCTCGATGGTTTCGCCGATGTTATCGCCGCCGACGACGCTGGCGACGATTGACTGCAGCTCCTTCACCGACACGCCGTAGCGGGCGGCTTTCACCCGGTCGATAGCGATATCGATATAGCGGCCGCCGTCGAGGCGTTCCGCCAGCGCCGACGTCACCCCCGGTACGCTACGCACGATGCGCTCAATCTCTTCGGCGGTCTTTTCGATCTCCGCCAGATTGTTACCGTTCACTTTGATGCCGACCGGGCTTTTGATGCCGGTCGCCAGCATGTCCAGGCGATTACGGATCGGCGGTACCCAGACGTTGGCTATCCCCGGTACCTTCACCGTATTGTCGAGCTCCTCGATCAGCTTATCCATGGTCATGCCGGGCCGCCATTCGCTTTTCGGCTTGAACTGAATCGTGGTTTCCAGCATGGTCAGCGGCGCCGGGTCGGTAGCGCTGTCCGCCCGCCCGGCCTTGCCGAATACGCTTTGCACTTCAGGAATGGTCTTGATCAGACGGTCGGTCTGCTGCAGCAAGCGTCCCGCTTCGCGGCTGGAGATCCCCGGCAGCGTGGAGGGCATATACAACAGGTCGCCCTCGTCAATTTGCGGCAGAAATTCGCTGCCGAGCTGCGCCAGCGGCCACAGCGTGGCAACCAGCAGCAGGCCCGCCGCCGCCAGCGTCGCCTTCGGCCACTGCAAAACTTTATCCAGCAGCGGCTCATAGGCGCGAATCAGCCAGCGGTTGAGCGGATTGGCGGTTTCATCAGGAATTTTGCCGCGAATAAAGTAGCCCATCAGCACCGGCACCAGGGTGATCCCGAGTCCGGCGGCCACCGCCATCGAATACGTTTTGGTGAAGGCCAGCGGCGAGAACATCTTGCCCTCCTGCGCCTCGAGGGTGAACACCGGAATAAACGACAGGGTGATAATCAGCAGGCTGCAAAACAGCGCAGGCCCCACTTCCGACGCCGCGTGCTGGGCTATCTGCCAGTAGTCGGCGGAGGACGGCTGGCGTTCAGGGTGCTCGTGCCGCCACTGCTCCAGCACCTTATGCATATTTTCTATCATCACGATTGCCGCATCGACCATGGCCCCGATGGCGATCGCAATCCCGCCGAGCGACATCATATTGGCGCTGACGCCCTGATAGTGCATCACAATAAACGCGCCAAGGATCCCCAGCGGCAGCGTGATCATCGCCACCAGCGCGCTGCGGAAGTGGAACAGAAACAGCGAGCAGACCACCGCCACGACGATAAACTCCTCAATGAGCTTATGGGTCAGGGTCTCGACGGAGTTTTTAATCAGCTGCGAACGATCGTAGACCGGAACAATCTCCACGCCTGCGGGCAGGCTTTTTTGCACTTCCGCCAGTTTGGCCTTTACCGCGTTAATGGTGCTGAGCGCGTTTTTACCCGAGCGCATAATGATAATCCCG
Organism: Klebsiella sp. GN_Kp190; assembly: GCF_040061795.1. NCBI lineage: Bacteria > Pseudomonadati > Pseudomonadota > Gammaproteobacteria > Enterobacterales > Enterobacteriaceae > Klebsiella > Klebsiella sp. GN_Kp190. Next base: position 24,894 of record NZ_JBEAFN010000020.1, on the reverse strand, counting down.
CCCGCCACCTCGCCCTGGCCGTTGAGCTCGGCGACGCCGCGCCGGATCGCCGGTCCCCGGCGCACGCTGGCGACGTCGGAGAGCAGCACCGGCACGCCGCTGCGCGCAGCGATAACCACCTGGTTAAAGTCGTCGATGGACTTCAGGTAGCCGGTGGTGCGCACCATATATTCGGCTTCGCCCAGCTCGAGCACCGAACCGCCCCCTTCCTGGTTGGCGCTCTGGATCGCGCTAATCACCTGCTCGTGGGTGACGTTCAGCGCCCGCAGCCGGTCAGGATTAAGGATCACCTGATACTCTTTGACCATTCCGCCGACGCTGGCCACCTCCGAAACATCCGGCACGGTTTTCAGTTCATATTTGAGGATCCAGTCCTGAATCGCCCGCAGGTCGCCGAGGCTATGCTGGCCGCTTTTGTCGGTAAGCACATATTCAAACACCCAGCCGACGCCGGTGGCATCCGGCCCCAGCGACGCTTTCGCTTCCGGCGGCAGGCTGCTCTGGACCTGGCTCAGGTACTCCAGCACGCGGGAGCGCGCCCAGTACGGGTCCGTTCCATCATCAAACAGCACATAGACATAAGCATCGCCGAACATCGAAAAGCCGCGCACGGTTTTCGCTCCCGGCACCGACAGCATGGTGGTGGTCAGCGGGTAGGTCACCTGATCTTCGACAATCTGCGGCGCTTTCCCCGGATAGCTCACGCGAATGATCACCTGGGTATCGGAGAGATCCGGCAGCGCGTCCAGCGGCGCCTGCTGTACCGACCAGACGCCCCAGGCGGCCATAATCAGCGTCGCCAGCAATACCAGCAGGCGGTTGCGCAATGACCAGCGGATAACGGCGGCAATCATGGCTGCTCCTTAGCGCCGTTCAGCGGCATCATTGAGGTGACTCGCGCCCCTTCATCGGTCAGGACGAAGTGAAACATCACCGACTCGCCGGGCCGCATCTGTTCCCGCAGCTGCGGCGTAATAGCAAAATCCATGATCATCGCCGGCCATTTCAGCGCCGGTACCGGCTGGTGCGCGATGGTTACCGCCTCATCGCTCACGGCCTTAATAACGCCCTGCGCTGAGTAGCTTTTTGCTTCCTCCTCTTGCCCGGCCATTTGCGGCAGCGCGCTGCGCAGGCTGGCTTCGGAGTCAATCAGGAACTGCCCGGAAGTCACCACCTTTTGGCCCGCTTCGAGGCCGGATTTAATCTCAACCAGACCATTCTGCGTTCGCCCTGCGGTCACCTCGACCGGACGGAAATGCCCCTCGCCGTCGGCGATCAGCACCCGATTGCTGGTGCCGGTGGCAATTAATGCCTCTTCCGGAATAGCCAGAACGGCGCTCTCCTGCTGCGCCTCAGCCAGCTCAACGTTCAAATACATGCCCGGCTTGAGCCGATGCTGCGGATTATTCAGCACTACGCGGGCTTTCAACGTACGGGTGGTGGCTTCGAGGTCGGGAAGCAGTTCGCTGACGGTTCCCTGAAACGCCATACCGGGCCAGCTGCCGGTGGTGGCTGTCACCTTACTGCCTTCGCGCAGCAGGCTGGCCTGGCTTTGCGGGTAATCAATCACGATCCAGACCGGATCGAGGCTGGCCAGCTCGAACAGCGGTTGGGCTGTCGTGACCTGCGCGCCGGTGCGCACATCCAGCTTGCTGACGTAGCCATCGTGCGGCGCGCGCACCGTCATGCGGGTTTGCGGTTGACCGCTGCGCTCAACGCTACGGATAACCGCTTCCGGCATAAACTGCAGCCGCAGGCGGTCGCGGGCCGCGGCGGTCAGCCCGCTATCGCCCAGCCGCCTCACCGCCAGATACTCCTGCTGCGCCGCCGCCCACTGCGGGATCCACAGCTCCGCCAGCGCCTCGTTCTTTTTCACAAACTGCTGGGAGGCGTTGACGTAAAGTTTCTCAATCAGACCGCTGGCCAGCGCCGGTACCGTTTCAACGCCCCGCTCATCAATGGCCACGGTAGCAAAAGCATTGAGCTTCATCGCCAGCGTCTGGCGGGAGACGTTCGCCGTACGGATGCCAAGGTTTTGCTGCTGGCGGGCGCTAATCTGCACGCCCCCGGCGTCTTCTCCCGCGCCTTCATCGGCGTAACGCGGCACCAGATCCATATCCATAAACGGCGATTTACCCGGTTTATCAAAGCGCGTAGCGGGGGCCATTGGATCATACCAGTACAGCACTTTGCGACCCGTTTCCGCCTGGCCGCCGCCAGCGGCGGGCATCGGCGCGCTTCGCGAACCCAGCCAGTAGCCGCCCGCGGCGGCAAGGGCGACGGCCAGCGCCACAAGGGTAAGAGCAGATTTAAGCTTCATTATTTAACATCCTGTGGAATAAGGTAGCGAATAGCGGCCCACGCATCGGCAAGCGCTTTCTCCGCATTGTTGCTGGCAATTTCTCCGCTCAGGAGATCGCGACGGGCGGCGAGCAGCTCAGGCAGCGCGGAGCTGCCGCCCCGATACTGGGCATTGACGAGACTCACCTTCTTGCGCAGCAGCGGCAGCACCTCGCTTTGCTGGCGATCGTAAATGGCTTTCGCGGCGTTATATTGCGAAATCAGCTGATACTGCTGCGCCTGATGTTCGCGCATCAATAACGTCAGCCGATCGTTGGCTTCATAGGTACGGGAGACGTCCGCTGCGTGGTCTTTGTCCTGGCGTTTGCCCTGAAAAATAGGCATATCGACGGTAAACATTACCCCCACCATGTCGTCATAATCATCACCGCGTCGGGCGTAATAAACCTCAACGCCCACGTCGGGGATCGCCGCGACTTCCGACTGACCTGATTTCGCTTTCGCCAGATCGGCTTCTCTGGCGGCCTGGATCACTTCCGGGTGAAGTTTAATCCCGGCCATTAAGTCGGCTTCGTCGGCAGGCAGACGTTCAATGCGCGGCAGCGGGCCGGAGATATCGCGGATCTCCTTCCCGGTGAGCTGCAACAGGCGTGCCTGGGCGATCTGTACATCGCGGCGGGCGTTATCCTGCTCATTTTTCATCGCATTCAGCGCCAGCTGAACGTCCAGCACGCTGCTGGGACTGGCGCTGGCGCTGCTGACGCCGGCCTTTTGTACGTCGATTTGCCGGGACGTTTCGCTAATCAACGTCTGCACCGAGCGCAGCGACTTCTGCGCCAGCGCCAGCGCCAGCCACGCCTGGGCGGTTTCCCGCTGCAGCCGGGCACGAATAACATCGGCATTAGCGGCGGTCTGGCGCGCCTCGGCGGTAATGGAGTCGGCTTTCCGTTCACGCTTGGTACTGCTGACGTAGTCCTGCATCACGCCAACTCTTTGCATGGTCATCCCCTCGCGGGTGAGACGGCCGGCGTTATTGCCGCCCAGCGGGACGTTTTCAATACCAAATTTCAGCTTCGGATCGGGGAGCTGCATCGCGGAATCCGCCATATTCTTCAAAGCGTTAACCTGATGATCGTTGGCGGAGAGCTCGGCGGAGTAGTTTTCCGCCGCCGACAGGGCCTCCGCGAGCGTCGTTGCCCAGCCGTTGGTGGACATCAGCGATAGTAAAAGCGGCAGCCCGCAGGCCGCCTTATTGAAGATGTGCATAATGACTCCGGAATTATCGCGCGGTAATTGAAACGATCGCGTAGCCGGAGTCGGTCTGGCGGAAGGTGAAATCGACCTGCTCTCCCACTGCCAGCTTTTTATCGTGGTTATCAGCGAGCGCAAAGCTCATGGTCATCGCCGGCCAGTTCAGCTCGGTAACCGGAGAGTGGGCAATCACGACGGCATCGTCGCGCCAGGCTTTAATGACCCCGCTGGCCGAATAAAGCGTGGCGGAATCATCCGCCTTCTTCATCTCCGGCATATCCGCCATGGAGGACATGGTGTGATGGTGCATCGCGGCGTCTTCCGCGCTGGCGGTAAATGCGCTGAAGGAAAAGGTCAGTACGCTGGTAATAAGCAGAAAAATAGAGGTCGAACGCATAATAAAGTCTCCGAAAAAAACATAAAGTCGCCCGCAGACCGGGCAGATCTGATGGATGTTTTTAACGGTGCGTTATTCCCTGAAACGGCAGAAGCGTATCTCAACCGGCGGACCGGTGACCGGCGGCGTGCGCCAGTCCATACGTTCAGCGCAGGTCTCCTGCTGCGGGGAAACCACGAGTAGCGCGGTTTCGGAGGGGAGCGCGTTCAGCTGTAGAGAGGTTAAAGAGTTAGGCTGCGCGGTATCGGGGTCGCAGTGCTTCTCACAGATAACTTTCTGGCCGACGTTTTCCATGCCGGGCATGTTCATCATGCCATCGACAATATGGTGAATCTGCACCTGCGGCGCCGCGGGCTGCTGCTGGCCGCCATGGTGCGCCGCGACGGCGAGCTGAAGGTTGAGCAGTAACCAACAGGCAATAACAAGCCCTGCGCGGATACGAAGCCGGCGCCGGGTTGCTTGTTTAAATAATGCCTGTAGTGACTGAATCATAGTGATATTCGCAATTAGACGACCGCTGGATTAAATCACACTCACTGCAAGAATTAAACGATATTTCAAAGAGAAAACTCCAGGTTAAATAGAATGAAGTTTCTCTATAAATATTTACACCAAAAAGGGATATCAGTATTTGACCTTCCCCTTGGGGGAAGGTGTATAGCCGGCGGATAATGTATTTAATAAAAAGCAAAAATGTTATTTATATGTAATTAGCAAAAGTGAACGCGATTATTATTCCAGCACCAACGTATCGCCGGTTGCCGGCGCGCTACTCTCCGCTAGCCACCAGCGCCCCCATGAACCGGTGCAGTGGCAGGCCATCACCTCCTCGACCTTCTGCTGGCGCAAGAACTGCTTTAGCCGACGTATCCCCCACGGCGGCGCGCTGCGCAGGTGAAGGCCGCCGATGATGGCGCGTATCCGCTGGACGCCGGTGATCTTCTGACAGTGGCGAATCGTATCGATCAATCCGCGATGTCCGCAGCCGCAGATAATGACTAACCCTCGCGTCGAGCGGTAGATCAGGACGCCTTCATCGACAATATAGTCCTCACCCTGGGATTGACCCGTCAGGAGGCCATAGGCACGCGGGTGAGCGACCGTAATCTCACCGGACCACAGCAGTCGTTCGCCGATCGCCACCGGCTCGCGGCTGTACTCCATGCGGTGGCGGGAGTAGTCGATGTCTCGCGACAGCTTTTTGACTTTCCAGTTGCGTCCTGCGAGAGATAACGCCGAGTAGCGGGTGAGTCCAATCTGCGGATGACAAATAATACGGCTGTTGTCCGGCAGCCACGGCACCCCGCCGCAGTGATCGTAATGTCCATGGGAGAGCACCGTGGCGGTCAGGTCAGATAAAGAGACGCCCATACGCTGCGCATTATGAAGAAACGTGCCGTCTGGCCCGGTATCAAACAGCACCCGGCTGGTTTCATCCTCCACAAGCAGGCTTAATCCGGGTTTCGCCTGCAGCAGGCTGTCCTGCCCCTTGCCAAGCCGGTTTTCGAGTAACACCTTAATGATTAACGCCATTTGATGACCATCCCCCTTGGTTTGCGACGCCTACTGTAGCCAACCACTGGCGGGGATGCCGTGATGAACCCTGCATAAGGAAAAGTGACAGCGTCACAACAAAGTAACATATTGATTCTGTTTAGTTGCCAGATAAGCATTGCCGTCTATGCTGATGAACGAGTTTCTCTTAACCGGAGCGCGCTATGGCAGACTGGAATCCTTCACTTTATTTGCAATTCGGGGCTGAGCGTACGCGGCCCGCCGCCGAGCTTCTCGCCCGCATCACCCACCATCCCGCCACGCTGGCCGTTGATCTGGGCTGCGGACCTGGCAACAGTACCGCTCTGCTGCGCGATGCCTGGCCAGATGCCACGATTATCGGCGTTGATAATTCTCCGGCCATGCTGGAAGAGGCCTCCCGGCGGCTACCGGACTGCCGGTTCGTCGAGGCGGATATCGCTACATTTCGCCCCGAGCGGCCGGCGGACGTGATTTATGCCAATGCTTCGCTGCAGTGGCTCACGGATCATCAGCGCCTTTTCCCATATCTGGTCAGCAATCTTGCGAAAAACGGCGTACTGGCGGTGCAAATGCCGGTGAACTGGCAAGAGCCCTCGCACGTGCTGATGCGTCAGGTTGCTGAAGAGCTGGGGCATCCGGCCAGTGGGCGGCAGCCGCTGCCGGATGTGTCGGAGTATTACGATATGCTGACCACCAGCGGCTGCGAGGTGGATATCTGGCGCACCACCTACCATCACCCGCTGGCATCGCACCAGGCCATTATTGAATGGCTACAGTCAACGGGCCTGCGACCGTTTTTACAACCGCTTGACGAACAGCAGCGCCAGGCGTTTCTCGGACGCTATCTGGAGCGGCTGAAACAGCACTATCCGTTACAGTGTAACGGAAAGGTGCTACTGCGATTTCCGCGCCTGTTTATCGTCGCGCGCCGCTAGCGCCATCGGAGTGTAAAAAGAGGGAGAGAACGCTACGGCGCAGGAAGCAGGCGCCGTAGGCCAGGTTTACCAGGACAGATGATGTACCAGAGAGAGATCCCATGCGGTGGCCAGCAGCGAAAGAAACATGATGAGGTTCACAACCGTCTCTATGCGTTTTTCCATTTTGTTACTCCTGAGTCGTTTCCCCTGTTTTACAGGGGAAATCTTAATAACTTCTTAATCTCAGATTTTCAGAGCGTCACGCGGTAACGAACATAGTCATCGGCGGGCGTAAATTCATCATACAGACGCCGGGCCGGATTATCAGTACGAGTGTGCCAGTACAGCCGCGACCACCCTTTCTCTTTCCCTTCCGCTTGCAGCGCCTGCATCAACGCCCTGGCGATGCCTTTTCCGCGCATCGGCGGGGCAACAAACAGATCTTCCAGATAGCAAACAGGCGTCTTTACCCAGGTGCCTTCGTGAAGGACACAAATCGCAAATCCAGCGATGTTGCCATCCGCCAGGGCAACCCGGCCCAGCATGGGAGAAGCGGAATCAAGCATCCGCTGCCAGGTATATTCCGTGACGTCGGATGGCTGCGGGCTACCGTAGAAACGGGTATAGCCTTCCCAAAGCTGTAGCCACTGCGCTTTGTCCTGCTGGCTCACTTCACGAATTTCAATGACCATGGGTCTCATCCCTCGTTTGGATAAGCCATTATTTTCCAGTCAGATAATTTGTTCAACCGCCGGGGGCACAATTCATCTTTTTCTCTTAATTGCCCCTGTTTCCGCTGCCGGACGAAATGGGCACAATCTTTCAGACCTGCGTTTATAAAAAAACACATAAGTATGTTGTAACTAATTAGAGTGCCAAACTAACCCGGCAGCTGCCGGGTTGAGAGTGATGCTCCATCGCTTCAGGAATGTGCCCGGATGAGTACCGGGCGGCGGCTAACGCCTTACCCGGCCGACACAATCGACGCTATTCTGGTCGTCCGTCAGCGGGATTCAGAGTATCAGCATAATGGCTTAACGGCGGCGCGCATGCCGTCGCGCAGAATAGCATCCAGATCCTGCGTGACCCGATCAACCAGACCCGGCACTTTCGTCAGGTCCTGCTCCCAGTGGGATTCAACGGACAGTACGGCTTTTACCAGCTCGCCGGTGGTGATTTGCGCATCCCGATGCTGGGCCCATAGCGCCTTATAGCTCTCCATCCATTCGGCATCATCCTGAACCGGATAGTTCTCACCGTTACGCTCGCCGCGATAAAAGGCGATCAGCGCCGCCAGCGCAAAGGTCAGGCGCGTCGGGAGAGTCCCCTCTTTCTTCTGGCCCGCCAGCAGCTGCGGCAGAATGCGGGTACGATATTTAGTCATGCCGTTCAGCGCGATAGACAGCAGCTGATGCTTGATGTACGGGTTACGGAAACGACCGGTTACCGCGCTGGCGAAGGATGCCAGCTCATCGCGCGGCAGATCGAGAACCGGAATAATCTCCTGATAAATCGCCTTCTCGACGAATGAGCAGATTTCCGCATCGTTCATCGCTTCGCCCACGGTATCCAGGCCTGCCTGGAAGGCGACCGGCACCAGCGCGGTGTGCGCGCCGTTAAGAATGGCCACTTTACGCTCTTTGTACGGTTTAATATCGTCAACAATCAGCACATTAAGCGGTAGCTTATCGAGGCGCAGCTCGGCAGCCAGGGATTTCGGCCCCTGAATGACAAACAGGTAGAAATGTTCGGCGGTATCGAGGAAACCGTCTTTATACCCCAGCTGCTCTTCAATCTGCGCGGCTTCATCGCGCGGATAGCCGGTCACAATACGGTCTACCAGGGTGGAGCAAAAAGCGTTGGCTTCATCCAGCCATGCCACAAACGCTTCCGGCAGCGCCCACTCCTGCGCATAGCGCAGCACCAGTTCCCGCAGCGCTTCACCGTTATAATCAATCAGCTCGCAGGGAACGATGACCCAGCCTTTATCCGCCGCGCCGGAGAAATGGCTGTAGCGCTCAAACAGCAGGCGGGTCAGTTTTGCCGGATAGCTTACCGCAGGCGCATCGTCGAAGCGGTCGCCCGCGTGGTAGCTAATACCCGCTTCGGTGGTATTGGAAAACACAAACCGCATATCCGGGTTGTGCGCCAGCCGCAGCAGTTCATCGTAATCCGCATAGGCGCTGATTTCGCGGTTTACCGAGCGAATCAGACGCGCATCGCTGACCGCTTCCCCTTTCTCGTTCAGGCCGCGAATAATCGTGGTGTAGAGGCCATCCTGGGTGCTGAGCGACGGCGGGAATGAGCTCTCAATCGGACGCACGATCACCACCCCGGCATTCAGGTCGGTATGCTCGTTCAGCAGATCGATCTGCCAGTCGATAAACGCGCGCAGGAAGTTACCTTCGCCAAACTGAATGATACGTTCAGGGTACTGCGCGCCCGGGAAATCGCGACGGTTTAGTGTTTTCACAAGGGTTCCCTCATAGAGTAGTCATACAACCTGAGTAATTGGTCCAATAAGTTATCAGGTTTTTACGCAAGTGAAACCCTGTTTTGATCAAAGCTGTATGCAATATAAAATTTATGACAGAAATTTATAGAACAGCGATGTTGCCGTCAGCTCGCCGTCGGGCATCAGCGCATAGCGTGGAATTTCCCCGGCTTTTTCCCAACCACACTGTACATAAAAGTTTTCTGCTCCGCTGCCGGTCGCCGTATCCAGCACCAGAACGCTCTTACCCTGCTCGCGCGCGATGGCTTCCAGTCGGGACATCAGCGCATTCGCCAGCCCCTGACGCCGTGCATTTTGGTGAACCAGAAGTTTGGCGACATCGGCGCGGTGCGGCTGGTTTTCCGGCTGGTCGGTAATCAGCTGCACCGTACCAACAAGCCGCTGCTGCGCATCCGCTGCGGCGAGAACAATGCGCTCACCGGCGGCGACGCTCTGCGCCATTCGCAGCCAGAACGCCGTCGCGGTTTCCGGGGAAAAAGGCAGCATAAAGCTCACCGAGGCCCCGCCGTTGACGCAGCTGACGAGAATGTCGGTTAATTCAGGAAGGTGTTCAAGAATATCGTCACGCGACAGCGTGCGCAGAGAAAAGGATGTGGTCATAGGTAACTCCTTGAAATTGACCACATCACTATGTTTTTAACTTATATTTAACACAAGCGGAATTACCATCGTATTTTCTTATGTACGATTCAGACCATTTCTTGCGTAAAAATACGATTGCGTCCGGCTTTTTTTGCCCGAATCATAGAATCATCGGCGACCATGAGCAGCTGGTTGAACAGATCCGTTATTCTGGCTGAACCCGGCGCCCGGCTCTCCAGCCCCATGCTGATGGTCAGCTGGATCCTGTTTTGCCCCCAGGTGAAGGTTTGCGACTCGATGCCCTGGCGAATTTTTTCCGCCAGCAGCACTCCGTCTCGCGCGGATGAGGTCAGCGCCGCGACGGCAAACTCTTCCCCACCAATACGCGCCACCATGCCCTCTTCACCCACCAGCTGCCGCACCTGCTGCGCAAACTGGGCCAGCATACAATCGCCGCACTCGTGGCCCCAGCGATCGTTAACCTGCTTGAAGCCGTCGATGTCGAGCACCATCACGGTGAGCAGCTCGTTTTCCGCGATCGGCTGACGTTTCAACGCTTCGCTTAGCCCGGAGCGAGAATAGACCCGGGTCTGGAAGTCGAAATCAGCGCGCAGGGCCAGCTGTTTGACCAGGTTATTAATCGCCTCAACGCTGGAAGCGACGATGATGGGGCTGATCAGCATCGCAGCAATCCCCAGGCGCGTTGAAAACAGCTGCCACGGCTGCATCCGGGTATCGGGGGAGAGATGGATAAGCGAGTTCGCCACCAGCAGAATTTCGCTAATCCCGGTAATAAAGGTCAACAGGCAGGTTAACGGTAGCGGATAGCGAATCGCGCACCAAATCAGCGCCGGTAACGGGAAGGTTATGCTCCCGGCCCCGCCCACCGCCACGCCGAGCACAATCGACAGCACCAGCGCAATCGCCGGTAACAGCTGACGCAGGCGAAAACGCCCGAACGCCGAAGGGAGCGTGAGGGTTAAAATGAACGGCAGGATCAGCACAGCAGTCGAAAACTGTTCGCTAAACCAGTCCGCCAGTTGGGGAATAAACGTGGCGCGTTCCACATCTACCGAACCCAGCGCCCCGACGGCCGCGCAGAGCAGCGCCGCCAGCAGACAGTAGCAAAACAGGCTTAGCGCATTTATCGGTCCCGGCATCGAATCAGCCCGGCGCTTATCCCACAAAATGAGCTGCGCCAGGGTGACGATAAAAACGATATTGGAGAAGTTGATCAGAAAGGAGGCGAACCCCATTCCCCAACGAGATGTTAAACCGTCATATACCAGCATGGCGGCAAAACAAACGGCGTAAAAATAGCTGCGATTTAGCCAGATATAACGCGCAAAAATCCCCGCCATTACCGCGTTCAGCGGCCAGAAGAACGACAATTCTTGTACCAGACGCAGCATCGCGCCAAAGAAATGCAGTAGTAGCGTTAAAGTGAACAACACCAGCGCATCACGCACGGGCTGTTCCTCACGAAACAGCGTGAATGACCGAATCGACAGTGGAGACATTCATGATTATCCGTCTAATTGTTTCAGGCAATTATTATGTTAATAATTAGTAAGCGGTTCATCATATCATGAGAATAATTATCAGGCATATACCGCCGCCCGATGAATTACGGTCTGCTGCGGTCCGGCGAATTCATCTGGATCACCAGCCAGTGGTGAATCACCTGCACCACGTAGCGCTGCTCTTCGTCGCTGAGGCCGCGCCCCCGCGGGATCGCGTGCCACTTTTCCAGACAGCCGCGACAGCAGGTCGCGGTGGCATGCTGGGCGATAAACACCGGATGTCCGCGCATCGGGGTCTGCTTACCGTCGTTAGGAATTTGCGCAGGGGCCAGCCGACTGGCGATAAAGTCCGCCGCGTGCTGGTCGATAACCTCCGCGCCCTTATCATAACAATACTGCCGTTCTTTCACGCCGAGGCGAAAACGGGAGCGAAAAGTGGAGCGCTGCAGGCGGGCAAACAGGTTTTCTATGGGCACCATCAGAATACCGACCTCCCCAGTTTTTGAGTGAGTTTTTCCAGTAAAGCGATCCCGGCCAGCGAGTTCCCGGCGTCATCGAGCTCCGGGCTCCAGACCGCAATCGCCATCTCCTGCGGAACGATGGCCACAATCCCGCCGCCGACGCCGGATTTCGCCGGTAAACCGACGCGCCACGCAAACTCACCGGCGTTCTGATACATGCCGCTGGTCATCATCAGCGCGTTGACCTGCCGCGACTGAATGGGGGCGATAACCGGCGTCTCAAGGTGCGGAGCGATACCTCGGTCGGCAAGAAACAGAAAGGTGCGCGCCAGCTCTACGCAGCTCATCTCCAGCGAACAGTAGTGGAAATAGTTTTGCAGCACCGTGGCGACATCGTTATGGAAATTACCGAAGGATTTCATCAGCCAGGCTATCGCGGCATTGCGCGCCGAATGGTCGAACTCCGAGCGGGCAACCACCGGGTCATAGGCGATATCGCCCACACCGCTCAGACGACGCACGATTTCCAGCATCCGCTGGCGAGGCGCGCTGAGACGACTTTGCAGCATATCGCAGACCACCAGCGCCCCGGCATTAATAAACGGGTTGCGCGGTTTGCCTTGTTCAATTTCCAGCTGCAACAGCGAGTTGAAAGGCTGGCCGGAGGGATCTTTACCCACCCGCTGCCAGATCTCCTCTTCCTGATAGTGGTTCATCGCGACCACCAGGCTCAGGACTTTCGAGATAGATTGGATAGAGAAGCGCTCGTGCGCGTCGCCGGCGCTGTAGTGCTGACCGTCGACCGTACAGATAGCCACGCCGAGCTTATCGCCGCTGACGCTGGCCAGCGCCGGAATATAGTCCGCCACTTTACCGCGACCAATTAGCGGCCTGACTTCAGCCAAAATGGCATCGAGCATTGCGTTATTCATTACCGTCGCCACGCGCGGCTCCTTGCCAACAACAAAATTCGGGCGGTAATTATAGGCGCACGGGACGCGAAGAAACAGCCTCTTTCTCGCCCTCGCGTCGCCAGGGGGATGGTTCGCTCGTCAGCGGGGCGCCTGCCCGGGCTACCAAACCCGCAAATCGCACGAATCGGTAGCCCGGGAAAGGCGTTAACCGCAACCCGGGGATTTTTCCGCAGGCTAGCGGCGATCTCTCCAGACGGTCTGCACGTTGCAGAATTCATGCAGACCAAAATGGGAGAGCTCGCGGCCAAATCCGCTTTTCTTCACGCCGCCGAACGCCACGCGGGCATCGCTGGCGCAGTAGCCGTTGATAAACACTCCGCCGCACTCCAGCTCATCGGCAAAACGCTGGGCCTGCGCTTCACTGGTGGTGTAAACCGTTGCTGAAAGGCCAAATTCGCTGTCGTTAGCCAGCGCCAGCGCGTGATCGGCATCGCGGGCTTCGGTAATCGTCGCCACCGGGCCAAACAGCTCCTCGCGGAAACCGGTCATCTCCGCGGTAACGTTTCCCAGCACCGTCGGCGCGTAGTAGTTGCCGGCGCCTTCGATTTTTTCCGCCCCCAGCAGCAGGGTCGCCCCCTCTTTTAGGGTCGCGCGCACCTGCTCGTGCAGCTCATCGCGCAGATCGAACCGCGCCATCGGCCCAATATAGTTCTGCTCATCGCGCGGGTCGCCCATTTTCAGCGCGGCAGCGGCGGCGACAAATTTCTGCGTAAAGGCCTCGGCGATGCCCGCTTCGACGATAAAACGCTTCGCCGCGGCGCAGACCTGACCGGTATTCTGGTAGCGACCTATCACCGCCGCTTTCACCGCCTCGTCAAGGTCGGCATCGTTAAGCACGATAAAGGGATCGGAGCCGCCCAGCTCCAGCACGCATTTTTTCAACGCCGCGCCGGCCTGTGCGCCAATGGCCTTCCCGGCGCGCACGCTGCCGGTGACGGTCACCGCGGCGATGCGCGGATCGTTAATCATTTGCGAAACGCCATCGTTGGTGGCGTTCACCCAGCCAAAGACGCCGTCCGGCACGCCCGCAGCGGCAAAAATTTCGCCGATCATCGCCGCGCTGCCCAGCACGTTTGGCGCATGCTTAAGCAGATAGCTGTTGCCCGCCAGCAGAATGGGCACCGCGCCGCGCAGCACCTGCCACACCGGGAAGTTCCACGGCATGACAGCGAGGATAGCCCCCATCGGGCGGTACTCAATCACCGCTTTATTGTCTTCAACCAGCGTCGCCTCGGTATTGAGCATCGCCGGGCCGTATTCAGCATACCAGTCACAAAGATTGGCGGATTTAGCCACTTCGCCGCGCGCCTGGGCAATCGGTTTACCCATTTCGCGACTAATCATTTGCGCCAGCGCTTCGCCACGGGCGCGCATCGCGCTACCGACGTTACGCAGCGTCGCCGCGCGCTCCGCCACGCTGACGTTGCGCCACTGACGATACCCCTGTTCCGCAAGGGCAATGGCCGCATCGACCTGCTGTTCGCTGGCCCAGGGCACAGACGACAAAGTTTCACCGGTGGTCGGACTCACGGAAATCGCATGAGTAGCAGATAAATTCATCGTTTTTCTCTCTGTGTTGATTGCGAAGTGACCTTATTCTGGCTTACCCTTCCTTTCATTAAAAATGAATAATATTAAGCAACCCATTCACAAAAGAAGAACGCTATGGATCTGACCCAGCTTGAGATGTTCAACGCCGTCGCCAGCACCGGCAGCATTACCCAGGCCGCGCAGAAGGTGCATCGCGTGCCGTCAAACCTGACTACACGCATCCGCCAGCTGGAGGCGGATCTCGGCGTCGAACTGTTTATTCGCGAAAATCAGCGGCTGCGGTTGTCCCCCGCCGGGCACAGCTTTTTACGCTATAGCCAGCAGATCCTCGCCCTTGTTGATGAAGCGAGGATGGTGGTCGCCGGAGATGAACCTCAGGGGCTGTTTTCGCTCGGCTCGCTGGAGAGTACCGCCGCCGTGCGCATTTCCCCTACCCTGGCGCACTTTAATCAGCGCTATCCCAAGATTCACCTGGCCCTCTCCACCGGTCCTTCCGGCACCATGATCGACGGCGTACTTGAGGGAAATCTGAGCGCGGCGTTCGTTGACGGTCCGCTGGTGCACCCGGGGCTGGAGGGGTTACCGGTATTCCCGGAAGAGATGATGATCGTCGCGCCCTTTGGCCACCCGCCCATCGCCCGCGCCAGCGAAGTGAACGGCGCCAGCGTCTACGCGTTTCGTGCCAACTGCTCCTATCGCCGTCATTTTGAGAGCTGGTTCCACGCCGATCGCGCCACCCCGGGGCGGATCCATGAGATGGAGTCCTACCACGGGATGCTGGCCTGCGTCATTGCCGGCGCCGGACTGGCGCTGATGCCGCGCAGCATGCTGGAGAGTATGCCGGGCCATCAGCAGGTATCCGCCTGGCCGCTGGCCGAAGAGTGGCGCTGGCTGACGACCTGGCTGGTCTGGCGGCGCGGGGCGAAAACTCGCCAGCTCGAGGCGTTTATAGCGCTGCTGAACGAAGATCGACAAGCAGCAGCTTCTCCATAAAAATGCTTAACGGATCCGGCTGATACGGCGCAAAGGCGCTGCGGGCCTGGTAGCCATTACGCGTGTATAACGCGACGGCGGCGTGCTGATGGATGCCCGTTTCCAGGCGTACGGTATGGCATTCGCGATTTATCGCCTCTTTCTCCAGCGCCGCCAGCAGTTTTTCCCCCAGCTGCTGGCCGCGATGGGCCGGGTGAATAAATACCCTTTTCATCTCGCCAACCCCCTCTTCGCCGAGCACGATGGCCCCACAGCCGACGGCCCGGTGCTGCGCATCGCGGATAATGAGCGCGATGACCGACGCCGCCGGTAGCGCGCTCAGGTCGATAAGATGATTGCTTTCCGCCGGGTAGAGCGTCTGCTGGTATGCGTCCAGCTCGGCAATTAAGGCGGTCAGATCCGGGTGATTTAGCGGGGTCGCGGCGATAGTGTACATAAAGAAGCTCCTTTTTTGAGCGTACTGTAGCGCGGGGCGTCCGCGGAGCCGCCATAGCATTAACTTATAGCTTCTGACCCGACTTGCGCTCCCCCCTTGAGAGGCAGTAATTTTGCGACATAACGTCTTTTATCAGGAAAATACGATGAATACCAAAGCGCGCAAGGTGATGATTATCGGGGCCGGAAACGTCGGCGCCTCAGCGGCCTACGCCCTGTTAAACCAGAATATTTGCGAGGAGCTGATCCTTGTCGATCTCAATACCTCACGCGCCGAAGCGCACGCTCAGGACCTGAGCGACGCGGCCGCCTACATGCCGGGCATGATGACGATTTCCACCCGGGAAGCCAGCGACTGCGCCGATGTCGATATCGCGGTTATCACCGTTTCCGGCGGCGCGCTCAAGCCGGGTCAAACCCGGCTGGACGAACTGACCAACACGGCAAAAATCGTCAAAAGCATCGTCCCGCAGATGATGCGCGGCGGCTTCAACGGCATCTTTTTGGTTGCCACCAACCCCTGCGACATCATCACCTGGCAGGTGTGGCAGCTTTCGGGCCTGCCGCGCGGCCAGGTGCTGGGTACCGGCGTCTGGCTGGACACGACGCGCTTACGCCGGGTACTGGCCCAGGCGCTGGATATCGGCGCGCAAAGCATCGACGCCTTTATTCTTGGCGAGCATGGCGATACCCAGTTTCCGGTGTGGTCACACTCGGCGGTTTACGGCTCCGCCATCGCCGATGTTTACCAAAAACATACCGGCCAGGCTCTCGACCGGGAGCTGATTGCCGAAAAGGTGCGCAAGCTGGGGTTTGAGATTTACGCCGGCAAAGGCTGCACGGAGTACGGCGTCGCCGGAACCATCGCCGAAATCTGCCGCAATATTTTCACCGGCAGCCATCGCGCGCTGGCGGTGTCGTGCATTCTTGACGGGGAATATGGCGTAACCGGCGCGGCGGCTGGCGTTCCCGCGGTGCTGACGCAAAGCGGCGTGCAGCAGATTATTGAACTGCAGCTGGCCGATGATGAAGCGGAGAAATTCCGCCACTCTATCGAAGTGATTAAAGCCAATATCGCCCGTCTACCGTGATGGCCTATTTTCCATGCGGGTTTCGCAGGAATAGCGCGCAGGATAAGTTTGCCGGGTAACCCACTCGGATTCGGGATCGGCGGGTCTGTTGCCGATCCCGTCTTATGATGACGGGTGAGCTAGCGTAGCGTTATTACGCCATTTAAATAGGTCACCGCCTGGCCGCTCATCAATACGCGTTTTCCTTTCAGCTCGCAGCGCATATCGCCGCCGCGCGCGGAAACCTGGCGCGCCAGCAGCTGAGTTTTACCGCGCTTTGCGCTCCAGTAGGGGATCAGCATAGTATGCGCCGAACCGGTTACCGGATCTTCCCACACCGCTTCACCGGGTGAGAAAAAGCGGCTAACGAAGTCATATTCCCCGCTGCCCGCGGCGGTCACGGTCACTTTATGTTCGCCGGGCGTCATCGCAGCAATATTCGGCCGCAGGGCTTCGACCTGGTCACGGGAGGCCAGTTCGATAAGCCATGCGCGCCCCTTGCGGGCATGCAGGTAGCGCTCAATCCCCAGCGCGGAGAGCATCTCCGCGGGCGGCTCGCGCTCTTGCGTTTCTCCCGCCGGGAAATCCAGGGTCAGCCAGTCGCCCTCGCGGCTCACGGTCAGCCGACCGGAAGCGGTCGCGAAGTGAATCAGCGCATCAGGATAATCCAGGTGATGAAATATCACGTGCGCGCTGGCAAGCGTGGCGTGGCCACAGAGATTGACCTCATTGCGGGTGGTAAACCAGCGCAGCGCAAAACCATCGCTCTCAGGTACCACAAACGCGGTTTCCGACTGGTTGTGCTGCTGCGCCATTTTGAGCAGCAGCTCATCCGGCAGCCACTTTTTAAGCAGGCATACCGCAGCCGGGTTGCCGGCGAAAGGCTGGTCGCTGAACGCCGCCACCAGATAAAAAGGAATTTCCGTCACCGTCCCTCCTTAACGAAGCGTAATCGTGCCGATTAAGTAGGTGGTCGCCTGACCGCCGATCAGAACCCGGTCGCCCCGCCACTGGCAGCGCAGGTCGCCGCCGCGGGCCGACACCTGCCGCGCCTGCATGTCCGTTTTGCCGAGCTTCTCGCCCCAGTAGGGAATCAGCATACTGTGCGCCGAGCCGGTGACCGGGTCTTCCGCCACCGCCTCGCCCGGACAGAAGAAACGGCTGACAAAGTCATACTCTTCGTCCGGGGCGCTGATACAGATCATTTTGCCGAGGCGCTCAAGCAGCTGCATATCCGGACGCACCGCCTCCACCTGCTGGCGGTCGGCTAAAACCACCAGGTAATCACGCGCCACGCGGACTTCCACCGCGTCGCTCAGCCCCAGCCCGGCCAGCAGCTCCGCAGGCGGCTGCTCAACGGCGGTCGTCGCCCAGGCCGGGAAATCCAGGGTCAGCCAGTCGCCGCTGCGCGTGACGCGAAGCTCGCCGACAAAGCGGGTACTAAATACGATTGTCGATGAGGGGTGGTCAAAATATTCAAAAATGACGTGCGAGGCCGCCAGGGTCGCGTGGCCGCAGAGGTTGATCTCATCCAGCGTGGTAAACCAACGCAGCTCAAACCCCTCATCCGTACGCACAAAAAACGCGGTCTCCGACTGATTGTGCTGCTGCGCCATTTTCAACAGCGTTTCGTCCGGCAGCCATTCGGTCAGCGGGCAAACGGCCGCCGCGTTGCCGCCAAAGCTCCGATCGCTGAAGGCATCCACCAGATAAAAGCTAATTTCCTGCATTGTTCTGTCCCTCTATTTTTTTTACTTATCGATAACATGACATAAACGTGAGAAATCCACACGTTTAATAGAAAAATTAATCCGTTAGTGCCGAAAATCTGGCTGAAGCGAAAATGAGATGTAGATCACAAAATGATTGTATTTTCAGCAGCAATCGTTTTAAGATCGTCCCACTTCTTTCCTCTTTGTAACCAGCCCTGAACTTATGATGACAAATACGGTTTCACGCAAGGTCGCGTGGCTGCGCGTAGTCACGCTTGCGATTGCGGCATTTATCTTTAATACCACCGAATTTGCGCCCGTGGGCCTGCTGTCGGATATCGCCGACAGCTTTGGCATGGAAACGGCGCAGGTTGGGATTATGCTGACGATCTACGCCTGGGTTGTCGCCCTGATGTCGCTGCCCTTTATGCTGCTGACCAGCAAGATGGAGCGCCGTCGCCTGCTGGTTGGCCTGTTTATCCTGTTTATCGCCAGCCACGTGTTGTCGTTCCTGGCCTGGAACTTCAACGTGCTGGTGATCAGCCGTATCGGTATCGCCTTTGCCCACGCGGTGTTCTGGTCAATCACCTCGGCGCTGGCTATACGAATGGCGCCTGCGGGTAAACGCGCGCAGGCGCTGAGCCTGATTGCCACCGGTACCGCGCTGGCAATGGTCTTCGGTATCCCGATTGGCCGTATCGTCGGGCAATACTTTGGCTGGCGCACCACGTTCCTGGTCATCGGCCTCGGCGCGCTGGTTACCATGGTTTGCCTGATCAAGCTGCTGCCTAAGCTGCCGAGCGAGCACTCAGGGTCGCTGAAAAGCCTGCCGGTGCTGTTCCGTCGCCCTGCGCTGCTGAGCATCTATTTGCTGACGGTGATTGTGGTGACCGCGCACTATACCGCCTACAGCTACATTGAACCGTTCGTTCAGACGGTCGCCGGCCTGAGCGGCAACTTCGCTACCGTGCTGCTGTTGACCCTGGGCGGCGCGGGCATCGTCGGCAGCATCCTCTTTGGTAAGCTCGGCAACCTGCATGCGTCCGGGTTAATTAACGCGGCGATTGGCCTGCTGCTGGCGTGCCTGCTGCTGCTGCTGCCCGCCTCGCACAACGCCAACCACCTGATGCTGCTGAGCGTCTTCTGGGGCGTGGCGATCATGATTATCGGTCTCGGTATGCAGGTCAAAGTGCTGGCGCTGGCGCCGGACGCGACCGACGTGGCGATGTCGTTATTTTCGGGGATCTTTAATATCGGCATCGGCGCGGGCGCGCTGGTGGGCAGCCAGGTCAGTACCCATCTGTCAATGGCGTCCATTGGCTATGTCGGGGCGATCCCTGCGGTCGTCGCGTTAGTGTGGGCGGTGATGATTTTCCGCCGCTGGCCGGTGTCGCTGGAAGATCAGCAGCCGCATCACTCCTGATCGTGCTGCTAAAAAAACCTGCCGGTCGTGAGATCGGCAGGTTTTTTTACGTCTGGTATCAGGACGGCGATGACCGTCAGGCGTGATAAGTGGAAATAATCTCCAGCACGCCGTTAATAATAAACTGCACGCCCATACAGACCAGCAGGAAGCCCATCAGGCGGGAAATCGCCTCAATGCCGCCCTTCCCGACCAGACGCATGATTGCCCCGGAGCTGCGGAGACAGCCCCACAGGATAATCCCGACCAGGGCAAAAATAATCGGCGGCGCGACCAGCACAACCCAGTCCGGGAAGCTCGCCCCGTGCTTTACCGTAGACGCTGAGCTGATAATCATCGCGATTGTCCCTGGCCCTGCGGTGCTTGGCATCGCCAGCGGAACGAAGGCGATATTCGCCGTCGGTTCATCCTCGAGCTCTTCCGATTTCAGCTTAGCTTCCATCGAGTCATGGGCTTTTTGCTGGGGAAAGAGCATGCGGAAGCCGATAAAGGCGACGATCAGGCCGCCGGCAATACGCAGACCGGGAATCGATATTCCGAAGGTGTTCATCACCACCTGGCCGGCATACCAGGCGACCATCAGGATGGCGAACACATAAACCGAGGCCATCAGCGACTGACGGTTACGCTCGGCGTTGTTCATATTCCCGGCCAGGCCAAGGAACAGCGCCACGGTAGTCAGCGGGTTCGCCAGCGGTAGAATCACTACCAGTCCCAGGCCTATCGCTTTAAAAAGATCCATCATAGTGAATTAAGGTCCTGTCAATATTGGATTATCAAAAAAATGACGCGTGCTGAGTATATCGTCTGTTGCCAGATTGTACCCGTTCTCCTCAGGACGCATTCACCCTTCCTTCAAATCATAAGATAACAACGTGAAATAGAGTGACCTGCCTCACAACAATTCGTTTTAGCAAATCGTGGCATCGGGTAATTCATCAGGTTGACTTATATTTGCCTAGGCAATAATATCTCCCGCAACTAAGTCATTGCCTGGGCAACCATTGTGAAAAGTACAAGCGACCTGTTTAACGAAATGATCCCTCTTGGCCGCTTGATCCAGATGGTTAACCAGAAAAAAGATCGCCTGCTCAACGACTATCTCTCGCCGATGGATATTACTTCCACCCAGTTCCGGGTGCTCTGCTCCATTCGTTGCGAAGTGTGTATTACCCCCGTTGAGCTGAAAACCGTGCTTTCGGTCGACCCAGGCGCAATGACGCGCATGCTCGACCGCCTGGTCTGTAAAGGCTGGATTGAACGGTTACCCAACCCGACTGACAAGCGTGGCGTGCTGGTACAGTTAACGCCAGACGGCGCAGCCCTTTGTGAGCAATGTCATCAGGTTGTGGGTCAGAAATTGCACCAGGAACTAACAAAAAATCTGTCGACGGATGAAGTGGCCACTCTTGAGTGTTTACTCAAAAAAGTTCTGTCGTAATAAGAAGAGGTAAGATGATGTCCAGACGCAATAACGACGCCATCACTATCCATAGTATTTTGTCGTGGATCGAGGATAACCTGGAATCGCCCCTGTCGCTGGAGAAGGTTTCAGAGCGCTCAGGTTACTCCAAGTGGCACCTGCAAAGAATGTTCAAGAAAGAGACCGGTCACTCGCTGGGACAGTATATCCGCAGCCGTAAGCTGACCGAGATCGCGCAGAAGCTGAAGCAGAGCAACGAGCCTATCTTATACCTGGCCGAACGCTATGGTTTTGAATCGCAGCAAACGCTGACGCGAACTTTTAAGAACTATTTCGATGTTCCGCCGCACCAGTATCGTATTACCAACGTGCCGGGCGAGTCGCGCTACCTGCTCCCATTAAATAACTGTTGTTAACCGCCTGCAAAAAGACGTATTGAGGAAATCATGAAACTATTCGCTTCCGCCGCCATCGTGCTATTGGCGCTGGTCTCGAGCCAAAGTTATGCGGAGCAAACCAGCACCCCGGTTCGCCACAACAACCGGGATGCGATGATTATTCCTTCCGAACATAATGATTCGCCTTTTGATTTCAATCACATGGCCTCTGGCAGTGATAAATCAGATGAACTGGGCGTGCCCTATTACAACCAGCAAAGCCTGTAAAATCCCTTTAGCCCCGTGACCGGGGCTTTTTTTACCCCCGCGCCATGCCCGGACGCACGATCCGCAGGCCAAATACGTTGATATACAGCCCGGCCATAATCAGTACCGCACCCAGCAGCTGCAGGCTATTCAGCGTCTCGCCGAGCAATAAGGCCGCGCTGGCCATCCCGACCACCGGCACCAGCAGCGACAGCGGCGCCACGCGCCAGGTTTCATAGCGGCCGAGCAGCGCCCCCCAAATACCATAGCCGACGATGGTGGCAATAAACGCCAGATAGAGCAGCGACAGGATCGTCAGCAGGTCGATATGCAGCAGGCTTTCCGCCATGACCTGCGGGCCGTCGAGGATCCACGACGCCAGCATAAACGGCAGCACCGGGATCAGCGCGCTCCACACCACCAAAGACATAATCGGCGGCCGGCTCGCATGCGACATAATTTTCTTGTTGAAGATATTGCCGCAGGCCCAGCTCAGCGCCGCGGCCAGCGTCAGCATAAAGCCCACCAGCGGGACATGCTGGCCGCCGAGGCTGGCTTCGACCAGCACCAGTACGCCGAAAATCGCCAGCGCGATCCCCGCCAGCTGTTTCCCCTGCAAACGTTCGCCGAAAATAAACGCCCCGAGAATGATGGTGAAAAAGGCCTGCGCCTGCAGCACCAGCGATGCCAGTCCGGCAGGCATGCCGAGGCTAATCGCGCAGAACAAAAACGCAAACTGACCGAAGCTAATCGTCAGGCCGTAGCCCAGCAGCAGGCTCAGCGGAATTTTTGGCCGCGCGACGAAGAGCAGCGCCGGGAAAGCCACCAGCAAAAAGCGCAGTCCGGCGAGCATCAGCGGCGGCATATTATGCAGCCCCACCTTGATCACCACGAAATTCAGCCCCCATACCACCACCACCAGCAATGCCAGCAGCCCGTCTTTACGCGTCATACCCGCCTCGGTTGTTATTGGAATTTTTGCGAACAAAATCAAACTACCGAATAATTCGTCCGCCGCATAGATCATTATTTTCGGTAGGGCGCTGGCGTGCTTTTCATCATCCCCGGGAACTATACAAGCCCCGGTTAGCGTGCTATTTGTGATCGTGACAACAAAAATAACATCACATCAGGCAAGGAAAAAATGATACCGACTCTCAGGCGCTCAACCGCAGCGCTGCTGGCTTCGTCGTTGCTGTTAACCATTGGCCGCGGCGCAACGTTACCTTTTATGACGATCTACCTCACCCGCCAGTACCAGCTGGAGGTGGATAAAATCGGCTATGCGCTGTCGAGCGCGCTGATCGTCGGGGTGCTGTTCAGCATGGGGTTTGGCATTCTCGCCGATAAGTTCGACAAAAAGCGCTATATGACGCTCGCCGTGCTGGCGTTTATTGGCGGCTTTATCGCTATTCCTCTGATCAATAGCGTCGCGCTGGTGGTGTTTTTCTTCGCGCTGATTAACTGCGCCTACTCCGTCTTCTCAACCGTGCTGAAAGCGTGGTTTGCCGACGTGCTGTCGCCGGAAAAGAAGGCGCAGATTTTTTCCCTTAACTACACCTTTCTCAATATTGGCTGGACCGTTGGGCCGCCTATCGGCACTCTGCTGGTCATGCACAGTATTAACCTGCCGTTCTGGCTGGCGGCCGGCTGCGCCGCCCTTCCGCTGGTATTTATTCAGCTGTTTGTGCAGCGCACCAGCGCCGCGATTGCTCAGGATAACGCGGTCCAGTGGTCGCCGTCGGTGCTGCTGCGCGATCGCGCTCTGCTGTGGTTTACCCTTTCCGGCCTGCTGGCCTCCTTTGTCGGCGGCTCTTTCGCTTCCTGCATTTCCCAGTATGTGCTGGTGGTAGCGGACAGCGATTTTGCCGAAAAAGTGGTTGCGGTGGTACTGCCGGTTAACGCGGCCGTGGTGGTGGCGCTGCAGTATGCGGTTGGTCGTCGCCTTACCGCCCACAATATTCGCCCGCTGATGACCTTTGGGACGGTCTGTTTTGTGCTCGGGCTGGGCGGTTTTGTTATTTCCGATAACAGCCTGCTGCTGTGGGGCCTCTCCGCCGCCATTTTTACGCTCGGAGAGGTTATCTACGCGCCGGGGGAATATATGCTGATCGATAACATTGCGCCGCCGGGCATGAAAGCCAGCTACTTTTCCGCCCAGTCGCTGGGCTGGCTGGGGGCGGCGTTTAACCCGATGCTGACCGGAACGATTCTGACCCATCTGCCGCACTGGTCGCTGTTTGTGATATTGATGCTGGCGATTATCGCCGCATGGCTGATGATTTTCCGCGGCATGAACGTTCGTCCGTGGAACGGTAGCGCGGTCGCCCGCGCCTGATGCCGGGCGCCGTGCGGCTGTCAGGTTGCTGTCGCGTCCCTGTCGGGTTTCGATCGTGGTGCCCGACAGCCCGCTCGATGATACTCCATCTCAGGTTTTCACCCGGAGATAGAAACAATGAACAGTAGTCATCAGGTTAAACAATTACGTTTGCAGCGCGCCTGGTCGCAGGAGCAGCTTGCCGAACTGGCCGGCGTCAGCGTGCGCACCATTCAGCGCATCGAGAACGGCGACCGTCCCGGCCTCGAGACGCTCAGCGCGCTTGCGGCGGTATTTGAAGTTAACGTCGCCGAGATTAGCGGCGAATCGCCGGCGGGCCACGAAGCGTCGCTGGATTTACGTATTGAGGAAGCCAAAGCGCGCGTCGAACGCGAGAGCCGTTTTTACCGTTCATTGACGGTGGCCGTCGTCGTTTGCGTTCTGCTGGCGCTGCTGAACTGGCTGAGCGGCGCAGAGAGCTACTGGTCCGCATGGGTGGCGATCGTCTGGGGAGCGCTGCTGGCGGTTAGAGGGTTGCGCCTGTTTGTTTTTGGCGAATGGATTAATCGCTGGCGTCAGGCGCGCCTGCAGCGGCTGCTGCGCAAATAGCCCTCTGCGCGCTTTTCCCGGGGGCGGCGCTGTCGCGCCTTGCCCGGGCTACAGGTCCATCGCCGTCTGCTAGCGGTAGCGCGGACAGATGCGCAGCATCGCCTCCGGGAAACCATATCTAGTGCGGACTATGGCGCTCTCCCCGGGGGCGGCGCAAAGCGCCTTGCCCGGGCTACGGGTTCATCGCCGTCTGCGAGCGGTAGCCCGGACAGATGCGCAGCATCGCCTCCGGGAAACCATATCTAGTGCGGACTATGGCG
>NZ_JBEAFN010000019.1:0-47460 GCF_040061795.1 Klebsiella sp. GN_Kp190 | reverse complement strand
CCGGAAAGACGAGGATCTCTGATTTAGCACTGCACTGAATTTGGGCCAGGGTCAGTGGTAACTAGCCTCAGATAGCAGCCTCAACTAAAGTGAGTACAGGCATGAGTATAAAAATAACAATCAAAAATAAAAATTTTAAATATAAAAATAATAAATTCACAATCACGATTCAACGTCTAAGCATTTCTTCGCCGTCATGCCCTCCACAAAATCCACGCGCTCGCGTGGATTTTTTATTGCCCGCCGTTCCCGTCAGTTCTGACCCGCCGCCAGCGAATATTTCTTTATTTTGCGATACAGCGTGGCGATGCCGATGCCCAGCTCATCCGCCGCCTGCTTTTTATTACTGTAGCGAGAGAGCGCATCGCGGATCATCTGCCGCTCCATCTCCTCCAGCGCCGTCACGTTCTCCTCCTGAGTGAGGGTCGCTGGCGCTGAAGCCGACGACGTCGCCTGGCTCGCCGCTTCACCGCTGCTTAACAGATTCGGCGGCAGCAGCGACATATCGATGATTTCTCCCGACGGCACCACGTTAACCAGGTACTCCATCAGGTTGCTGAGTTCACGAATATTGCCCGGCCAGCGATAGCGCTTAAGGAAATCGATCACGTCCTGCGCGACGCCGGGATAAACCAGATTGAGACGACCGGTATGCAGATGCAGGAAATAGTGAATCAGCAGCTCAATGTCCTCCTGACGTTCGCGCAGCGGCGGCAGGCGCAGCGGAATCACGTTCAGACGATAGTAGAGATCTTCGCGGAACTTCCCTTCCGCGATGTACTGTTCCAGGTTTTGATTGGTCGCGGATATGATACGAATATCGACCTGAACCGGATGGCTGGCGCCCACCGGCTGAATCTCACGTGACTCAATGGCCCGCAGCAGCTTGGCCTGCAGAGTGAGCGGCATATCGCCAATTTCGTCAAGAAACAGCGTCCCGCTATTGGCCGCCTGAATCAGGCCGGTCTTACCGTTTGCCGATGCGCCGGTAAACGCCCCCTTCACGTAGCCAAACAGTTCGCTTTCTAACAGCTGCTCGGGTATCGCGGCGCAGTTAATCGCGATAAAGGGCTTCGCGTGGCGATCGCTGAGCTTGTGGATAGCGCGGGCAACCACCTCTTTCCCGGTCCCGCTTTCACCGGCAATCATTACGCTGGAGGGGCTCGGGGCCACGCGGCTGATCAGCTTTTTAAGCTGCCGCATAGGTCGACACTCTCCCACCATCGCCTCAATCTGCGGCCCTTCCTGCCCGCAGCTGAAATCGGCCGAAGAGTGCGACTGATGGAACGCCATTAAAAATAACCACTGATCCTGCACCGCGTGCAGCTGGCCGATAATGAGCTCCTTGCGATCGTCAAAGGAGATAATGTGCTGCATATGGCCGTGCTTGAAATTATCTTCGAAGGTCAACGGCTGAAACTGGATTGACTTACCAATCACCTGTCCCTGAGTGACGCTCATTATTTTCAAAGCGGCCTGGTTGGCAAATTTGACTCTTTGATCGTTGCCCACGACCAGTACGCCCTGATCCATATTTTCGATCATGGTTAAAAATATTTTATGGATATTGTCGCCGACCGCCCGCTCCTGCAAAAAGCGGGAAACGAATATGGTTGAGACATGACGAACATAATCAGAAAACTCCTGGATATTCGCATTTATACGTTCCTGCTGCTCGCGCGTCAGCGCAACCAGGCTAATAACGCCGACGCAGCGGTCGTGATACATCACCGGCGTGCCAAGAAAGGCTTTCTCTTCGCATTTCTCCTTATTGTTACAGTCTTTACACAGGGGGTCGAAGCGGGAGTGGGTAACAACCTTCTCGGTCTGTGTTTCAATAATGTAACGCAGAAGCCGTGAATTTGAATTTAATTTATAGCCAATCTGTTTACTATAAGCGCCAGTTCCGGCGACCCGGTATAATTCGTTATCAACAATCTCGACCTCCAGCTGCAGCACGCTGGATAACATCCTTGCAAACTTTTGAATTGTAGGCTGAATCTGCATTAAAATGGAGGGTGCTTTGGACGGTATCATGTCTATCGGCCTTCTATTATTGCTCACCTGCTCGGCGTCAAGCGAAGCGGCTTTATTTATCTGCGGGGAATGATACCACTCCTTTTAGCCACCCGCGTTGATATAGATAGGGCCAATTCCCCCACCTTATCTTAAATATGCAAGAGCTATCACAGTTTCTTATCATTATGATAAATTTGCAGCGGTTTTTATCATATTGGCGCAATGTGAAGATGATAATCGCATTATTTACGGTGGCAACCCGCGCCTGTCCCGCTGAAATGGACAGCGGGGGGAAAAATTTCACCTTTCTCTTCCCGGGATAACTCGCCTGAATTCGTGACAGACCTGGCATAATCTTAACTATTCAATCCTCTCCGCCGCCTCTCCCGGAGGATTTGGCACGCTTATTGTTAGTGGTAATACAGCGCTGGCAGTCGCTAATTCGGCAACTCTGCATATCCGACCGCACAGCAATCAATAAGCCGTCATTCACGACCAGGATTGAAACATGAAAACTGTTAACGAACTGATTAAGGATATCAATAAACTTAACTCTCATCTCAGTGAGAAAGACTTTCTGCTGACCTGGGAACAATCGCCGGATGAGCTGAAACAGGTGCTGGACGTCGCCGCCGCGCTAAAAACGCTACGCGCTGAAAATATCGCCACCAAAGTGTTTAACAGCGGATTGGGTATTTCCGTGTTCCGCGATAACTCAACCCGCACCCGCTTCTCCTATGCCTCCGCGCTCAACCTGTTAGGTCTGGCGCAACAGGATCTGGATGAGGGGAAATCGCAAATTGCCCACGGCGAAACGGTCCGTGAAACCGCCAATATGATCTCCTTCTGCGCCGACGCCATCGGCATCCGCGATGACATGTTCCTTGGCGCGGGCAACGCCTACATGCGTGAGGTAGGCGAAGCGCTGGATGATGGCCACAAGCAGGGCGTCCTGCCGCAGCGACCGGCGCTGATCAATCTGCAGTGCGATATCGACCACCCGACGCAATCCATGGCCGATCTCGCCTGGCTGCGCGAGCACTTCGGTTCGCTGGAGAATCTGAAAGGTAAGAAGATCGCCATGACCTGGGCCTACTCGCCGAGCTATGGCAAGCCCCTCTCGGTGCCGCAGGGCATTATCGGCCTGATGACCCGCTTCGGTATGGACGTCACCCTCGCCCACCCGGAAGGGTACGACCTGATCCCTGACGTTATCGAAGTGGCAAAAAACAATGCCCAGGCCTCCGGCGGCAGCTTCCGCCAGGTGAACAGCATGGAGGAAGCCTTTAAAGACGCCGATATCGTCTATCCGAAATCCTGGGCGCCGTACAAGGTAATGGAAAAACGCACCGAGCTGCTGCGCGCAAATGACCATGAAGGTCTGAAGGCGCTGGAGAAAGCCTGCCTTGAGCAGAACGCCGGCCATAAAGACTGGCACTGTACGGAAGAGATGATGAAGCACACCCGCGACGGTGACGCGCTGTATATGCACTGCCTGCCGGCGGATATCACCGGCGTCTCCTGCGACGCGGGCGAAGTCACCGAGGGAGTCTTCGAGAAGTACCGGATCCCGACCTACAAAGAGGCCAGCTGGAAGCCGTACATCATCGCCGCGATGATCGTCTGCCGCAAATACGCGAACCCGGGCAAGGTGCTGGAGCAGCTGCTCAAGGAAGCGCAGAAACGCATCAAATAATCCCCAGGCTGGCCTGCGGGCCAGCCCCACGACTTTCGCATTTCAAAAAGGATAAGGATCGAGTATGTCTGCTTTCTCACTGAAAATGGATATTGCCGAAAACCGTTTTTTTAACGGAGAGATTTCACCGCTGTTTTCACGCCAGCAGGCGCAGCAGGCTCGCCGCTTTCATCAAAAGATCGCCGGCTATCAGCCTACGCCGCTGGTGGCGCTGAACGAACTTTCCGCGCTGTTTGGGGTACAAAAAATCCTCGTTAAAGATGAATCCCGGCGCTTTGGCCTCAACGCCTTCAAAATGCTCGGCGGCTCTTATGCTATCGCCCGGCTGCTGTGTGAAAAATATCATTTAGATATCAACGATCTCTCCTTCGAAACGCTCAAATCCAGCATCAAAGAGAAGATGACGTTCGCCACCACGACCGACGGCAACCACGGCCGCGGCGTGGCGTGGGCAGCCCGCCAGTTAGGCCAGAACGCCGTCATCTATATGCCGAAAGGCTCAGCGCAGGAGCGGGTTGACGCCATACTGCGCCTCGGCGCCGAGTGTATCGTCACCGACATGAACTACGACGACACCATCCGCTTTACCATGCAGACCGCGCAGAAAAACGGCTGGGAGGTGGTGCAGGACACCGCCTGGGAAGGCTACACAAAAATTCCGACCTGGATTATGCAGGGCTACGCCACCCTCGCCGATGAAACGGTAGAACAGCTCTCCTCAATGGGTATCGCCCGTCCGACGCACGTGCTTCTGCAGGGCGGCGTGGGGGCGATGGCGGGCGGCGTGCTGGGCTACCTGGCCGATGTCTACGGCGCGAAGCATCTCCATTCCATTATCGTCGAGCCGGAGCTGGCCGACTGTCTCTACCGCTCTGCGCTGAAGGGCCAGATCGTCAACGTTAGCGGCGATATGGCCACCATTATGGCCGGTCTCGCCTGCGGTGAGCCCAACCCGCTGGGCTGGGAAGTGCTGCGCAACTGCGCCACGCAGTTCGTCTCCTGTCAGGACGCCGTCGCCGCCCTCGGCATGCGGGTGCTGGGAAACCCGGCGGGCCAGGATCCGCGCGTTATTTCCGGCGAATCCGGCGCCGTCGGTCTCGGCCTGCTGGCGGCGATTCATTTCCATCCGCAGCGCGAAGCGCTGATGCACAAGCTCAAGCTGGATAGCGATTCCGTGGTGCTGGTGATTAGCACCGAAGGCGACACCGACGTTAAGCACTATCGCGAAGTCGTCTGGGAAGGCAAACATCCGGCCGTGCAGTAGCCGATTGATCAACATTCCTCCCGCCCGGCGGGACCCCCGTATTCAGAACTGGAGAACATCCTTATGGCTAAGCAAATTCCGTTCAACGCGATCCTGGAAAAATCAAAACAATACGAAAAAGAGATGACCCGCTTCCTGCGCGATATGATCGCCATCCCCAGCGAAAGCAGCGATGAGAAGCGCGTGGTGCACCGTATCAAAGAGGAGATGGAGAAAGTCGGATTCGACAAAGTGGAAATCGATCCGATGGGTAACGTGCTGGGCTACATCGGCCACGGCCCGCGTCTGGTCGCCATGGACGCGCACATTGATACCGTCGGCATTGGCAACATCAAGAACTGGAACTTCGATCCGTACGAAGGTATGGAGACCGATGAGCTGATCGGCGGACGCGGCGCGTCTGACCAGGAGGGCGGAATGGCCTCCATGGTTTACGCCGGTAAAATCATTAAAGATCTGGGCCTGGAAGATGAGTATACCCTGCTGGTGACCGGTACCGTTCAGGAAGAGGATTGCGACGGCCTGTGCTGGCAGTACATTATTGAACAATCCGGCATACGTCCGGAATTCGTGGTCAGCACCGAACCTACCGACTGCCAGATTTACCGCGGCCAGCGCGGGCGTATGGAGATCCGCGTGGAGGTTCAGGGCGTCAGCTGCCACGGCTCCGCCCCGGAGCGCGGCGATAACGCCATCTTCAAAATGGCGCCCGTTCTCACCGAGCTGGAACAGCTTTCACACAAGCTGGGCGATGACGAATTCCTCGGCAAAGGCACCCTGACCGTTTCCGAGATTTTCTTCACCTCGCCGAGCCGCTGCGCGGTAGCGGATAGCTGCGCCGTCTCCATTGACCGCCGTCTGACCTGGGGCGAAACCTGGGAAGGCGCGCTG
Organism: Klebsiella sp. GN_Kp190; assembly: GCF_040061795.1. Lineage (NCBI taxonomy): Bacteria > Pseudomonadati > Pseudomonadota > Gammaproteobacteria > Enterobacterales > Enterobacteriaceae > Klebsiella > Klebsiella sp. GN_Kp190. The sequence goes on along the minus strand of NZ_JBEAFN010000019.1, from coordinate 41,590 downwards.
GAAGAGATCCGCGCGCTGCCGGCGGTGAAAAAAGCCGCCGCGGTGGTCTCGATGTACAACTACGAGCGCCCCTCCTGGACCGGCCTGGTCTACCCGACCGAATGCTACTTCCCGACCTGGAAAGTGGAAGAGAACCACTTCACCGTTCGCGCCCTGAGCAACGCCTATGAAGGTCTGTTCGGCAAAGCGCCGGTGGTGGATAAGTGGACCTTCTCCACCAACGGCGTCTCTATTATGGGCCGCCACGGCATTCCGGTTATCGGCTTTGGGCCTGGGAAAGAGCCGGAGGCGCATGCGCCGAATGAGAAAACCTGGAAATCGCATCTGGTAACCTGCGCCGCGATGTATGCCGCTATCCCGCTGAGCTGGCTGGCCACGGAGTAATTGTTCGTCCTGTCTGCCGCCGCGCTCTGCGGCGGTATGTTGAGGTTTCTATGCGCGTACTGATTAAAAATGGCCTCGTCGTCAACGCCGACGGACAGCTAAAGCAGGACCTGCTCATTGAAGATGGCCTCGTCAAGCGCCTTGCCAGTTCTATTGAGGCAGAACAACCCTGCGAAGTGATTGACGCCGAGGGCTGCTACGTGATGCCCGGCGGCGTCGACGTTCATACGCATTTCAATATTGATGTGGGTCTCGCCCGCAGCTGCGATGATTTCTTTACCGGCACCCGGGCCGCGGCCTGCGGCGGTACCACCACCATTGTTGATCATATGGGCTTCGGGCCCGTCGGCTGCCACCTGCGCCACCAGTTCGAGGTCTATCGCGGCTACGCCGCCTATAAAGCCGTTATCGACTACAGTTTTCACGGCGTTATCCAACACGTTAACCACGGCATTCTCGACGAGATCCCGATGATGGTGGATAGCGGCATCAGCAGCTTTAAGCTCTATCTGACCTACCAGTACAAACTCAGCGATGATGAGATATTGCAGGCGATGCGCCACCTGCAGCGCGCCGGCGCGCGGACGACGGTGCATCCGGAAAACGATGCCGCCATCGCCCTACGCCGGGCGGAATTTATCAACGCCGGTAAAACCGCACCGCGCTATCACGCCCTGAGCCGCCCGCTGGAGTGCGAGGCGGAAGCCATCGCCCGAACGATCAACCTCGCGCAGCTGGCGGGAAACGCGCCGCTGTATATCGTGCATCTTTCCAACGCCCTGGGCCTGGAGTACCTGCGCCTGGCCAGAAGACGCCACCAGCCGGTGTGGGTGGAGACCTGTCCGCAGTATCTGCTGCTGGACGAGCGCTGCTACGAGCGCGAAGACGCGCTTAACTATCTGCTCAGCCCTCCCCTGCGCAACGCCAGCAACAACGATGCGCTATGGCGCGGTATCCATGATGGAGATATTGACACGGTCGCCACCGACCACTGCGCGTTCTCTGCGCAGCAGCGCAGGCAGATCTCCGGCGGCGACTTTAGCCGCTGCCCGAACGGCCTGCCGGGGGTGGAAAACCGGCTGCTGCTGCTGTTCTCGCACGGCGTGATGACCGGGCGCATCACCCCTGAGCGCTTTGTGGCGCTCACCAGCGCCAACCCGGCGAAGCTGTTTGGCCTGTGGCCGCAGAAGGGGCTGCTGGCGCCCGGCGCCGATGGCGACGTGGTTATCATCGATCCGCAGCGTACCACCACCATCCGTCATGCCATGCTGCACGACAACGCCGACTATTCACCCTATGAAGGCTTTATCTGTCAGGGCGCGATTCGCCAGACGCTCTCCCACGGCAGAGTGATCTTTGATAACGGCACCTTTACCGGCATCGCCGGACAGGGCCGCTTTTTACGCCGACAACCCTTTTCCACCGCTCACCAGGCCGTCAGCGGAACAGAAACGTAATGAGAGGAAGCTATGAGTAAAAAAATTGTTCTCGCTCTCGGCGGGAATGCGCTGGGCGACGATCTCGCCGGACAGATGCAGGCCGTACGACACACCGCCCGGACGATCGTCGATCTTATCGCCCTTGGCCACCAGGTGGTGGTCACTCACGGCAACGGTCCGCAGGTGGGCATGATCAACCAGGCTTTCGAGGCCGCGGCAAAAACCGAGGCCCATACGCCCATGCTGCCGATGTCGGTCTGCGTGGCCCTGAGCCAGGGCTACATCGGCTACGACCTGCAGAACGCGATTCGTGAAGAACTGCTAACGCGCCAGCTGGATATCCCGGTGGCGACCCTGATAACCCAGGTGGAAGTGGATGCTAACGATAAGGCATTTCTTAATCCGACCAAGCCCATCGGCTCGTTCTTCAGCAAAGAAGAGGCCGAAAAGCTGAGCCAAAACGGCTACATCATGAAAGAGGACGCCGGGCGCGGCTACCGTCGCGTCGTCGCCTCGCCCATGCCGGTAGATATTATCGAGAAACAAACGGTAAAAGCGCTGATGGATGATTGCCACGTGGTGATCACCGTCGGCGGCGGCGGCATTCCGGTGATTCGCGAGGGTAACCATCTGCGCGGCGCCAGCGCGGTTATCGATAAGGACTGGGCCAGCGCGAAGCTGGCGGAGATGATCGACGCCGACCTGCTGATCATTCTCACCGCCGTAGAAAAGGTGGCGATCAACTTCGGTAAACCTGACGAGCAGTGGCTGGATAACCTCTCCCTGCGCGATGCCGAACGCTTTATCGAAGAGGGGCACTTTGCCAAAGGCTCAATGCTGCCAAAAGTGGAAGCCGCCGCCGCCTTCGCCCGCTCAGGGCCGGGGCGTAAAGCGCTGATCACGATGCTGAGCAAAGCCAAAGAGGGGATTGAAGGAAAAACGGGCACCATTATTAGCCAATAAGCTGTACGCCACGGGTTGCCGGGAACCTCCCGGCAACATTTCCCCTCGCAGAAGCTCAGACCTCAACCGCCTCAGCCAGACAATCCGGCTGGCACGCTTGCCTCACCTGGTTCATCAGCCCCCCCGGCGCGCCGTTTTTCACCTGCAGGATCTCCGCCAGCACGCTGATGGCAATCTCGTTTGGCGTCTCGGCGCCGATGTCATAGCCAATCGGCGCCCGCAGACGGCTGATATCCGCCTCCGTTACGCCGTTTTCCCGCATCTGGCGGACAAAGGCCTGCACTTTCCGCCGGCTGGCCAGCAGCCCCAGCCACGCCACCGGCTGGGTTATCAGCCTGTCCAGCGCCTCCCGATCCTGGTTGTTGGTGGCAATCAGCACGAAATCCTGCGGCCGGACCGCCATCGCCTCCACTACGTCCGTGAAGCTGGCAGCGTGCACCAGCCGCGCCGAAAGCGGAAAAGCGTCGGGGCAAAGGCTGGCGGAATAGATATCGCCGACGCAGATGTCAAAATCCACCCGCGCCGCGGCGTGGGCAACCGCGCGGTTGACGTGCCCGGCGCCGACCAGCAGCAGGCGCGGGCGCAGGCCGTGCACGCTGATGTAAACCGACATCGCGCCGCCGCAGTCGGAGCCCACGGCGTCGCTGCCGGTGCGCGCCATGCGACCGTGAAACATTCGCGACGCCCGTTCGCGCAGCGCTTCCAGCGCCGCATCGATGACTTTACGCTCCACCATCCCGCCGCCAATGGTGCCCACAATCGAACCGTCCTCCCGGATAAGCATCTGAGCGGAGTGTCGGGGGGTAGAGCCCCGGCTTTCGACAATCTGCGCCAGGGCAAAGGGACGGTTCTGCTCCTCAAGTCGTGCAGCTTCTGCAAAAATATTCATACCAACCTCAAAGGCGATGTTTACGGCTCTATTTGATTATCTGCGATATTTCCCCGGGTTCTCAGTTTGAGAGTCTACCCGGCGTTGAAATAGCGTCGCAGCGACCCGTAGCAACTATGCAATATTTATACTTAGCTGCCATTTTTCATCGTAAATTGTGAGTCAGGTCATTTCGTTAGCCCTATTGACGCTGCAACGGGGGTACCTCATCGATTATTTCCTCTGTTACCGCAGCAAAAATAAGCCGCCTGCTAAAATCACCGCCGAATAGCCGACATAAATTATCATTCTGATATTCCGGATCTGATTTTGAGAAATCTCGCCGAATGATAAAGCGTATTGATTTGAGTTCTCATTTACCCGCTATGGAATTATTCGCCCGGCATCGTCGAGTTTCGACCTGGTTCACAAATTAATTATTTCGCCGCCGCGGTTTGAATAACTGGTGTGATTGTTGCTCCTCTTTCGTTATCCGTCGGGATGATTACCACCGGCAATGTCGATCTTACAATGATATCTAAGGAGAGGGTTATGGGAGATATAATGCGTCCCGTGCCGTTTGAGGAGCTTTTAACGCGCATTTTCGACGAGTATCAGAGTCAGCGGACTATTTTTGGCATCCCCGAGCAACAGTTTTATACGCCGCAGGCGCAGCGGTCGATCGGCGTATTCGGCGAAAGCTGCGCGACGCCGCTCGGCCCGGCAGCCGGGCCGCATACCCAGCTGGCGCAGAACATTATTACCGCCTGGCTAACCGGCGGGCGGTTTATCGAGCTGAAAACCGTACAGATCCTTGACCGCCTGGAGCTGGAAAAGCCCTGCATCGATGCCGAAGATGAGTGCTTCAACACCGAGTGGTCCACCGAATTTACCCTCAAAAAAGCCTGGGATGAGTACCTGAAAGCCTGGTTCACGCTGCATCTGCTGGAGCAGGTCTTTCCGCTGGGCACCCATAAAGAGAGCAAGTCGTTTATTTTCAATATGAGCGTCGGCTACAACCTTGACGGTATTAAGCAGCCGCCAATGCAGGAATTTATCGACAACATGATGGACGCTTCCGCCCATCCTAAATTCGCCCAGTACCGCGACACCCTGAACCGCTGGCTGCAAAATAGAACCTTTATCGACAGCCTGCCAACCTGCGCGCGCAAAGACGGGCTGGACAATCTGGCTCAACGCGTGCCGGCCAGGCTGGTTCAGGGCGTCACCCTCTCAACCATGCACGGCTGCCCGCCGGACGAGATCGAAGCCATCTGCCGCTATATGCTGACGGAGAAAAATCTCAATACCTTTGTGAAGCTCAACCCGACCCTGCTCGGCTATCCGCGCGTTCGCCAGATCCTCGACGCCTGCGGCTTCGGCTATATCGGCCTTAGCGAAGCGTCATTTGACCATGACCTTAAGATCGACCGGGCGCTGGAGATGCTGACGCGCCTGATGGCGCTGGCGAAAGCGCGCAGCCTCGGCTTTGGCGTCAAGCTGACCAACACCCTCGGCACCGTCAACAACAAGGGAGCGCTGCCGGGAGATGAAATGTATATGTCAGGCCGCGCGCTATTCCCGCTATCGATCAACGTAGCCGCCCTGCTCTCGCGGGCGTTTGACGGCAAGCTGCCGATCTCCTACTCCGGCGGCGCCAGCCAGCTCAACATTCGCGAGATTTTCGACACCGGCATTCGCCCTATCACCATGGCCACCGACCTGCTGAAGCCGGGAGGATATCTGCGCCTGAGCGAGTGCATGCGCGAGCTGGAGAAAGCCGACGGCTGGAACATGACGCAGATCGACGTCGAGCGCCTCAACGCGCTGGCGGAAAAAGCGGTGAGCATGGACTACACCCAGAAACAGTGGAAGCCGGAAGAGCGCATTGATACCGGCGAGCCGCTGCCGCTGCTGGACTGCTACGTCGCCCCCTGCGTGACGGCCTGCGCCATCAAGCAGGATATTCCGGAGTATATCCGCCTGCTGGGCGAGCATCGCTACGCCGACGCGCTGGAGCTGATCTATCAGCGCAACGCGTTGCCGGCCATCACCGGTCATATCTGCGACCACCAGTGCCAGTACAACTGTACGCGTCTGGATTACGACAGCGCGCTCAACATCCGTGAGCTGAAAAAAGTGGCGCTGGAGAAAGGCTGGGACGAGTACCGCAGCCGCTGGCATAAGCCCGCGGGATCCGGCTCCCGGCACCCGGTAGCGGTGATCGGCGCGGGCCCTGCCGGTCTCGCCGCCGGATACTTCCTCGCCCGCGCCGGGCATCCGGTCACGGTTTTTGAACGCGAAGCCAGCGCCGGGGGCGTGGTGAAGAATATCATTCCGCAGTTCCGCATTCCCGGCGAGCTTATCCAGCACGATATCGATTTTGTCGTCGCCCACGGCGTCAAAATTGAGTACGGCTGCGACCCGCATCTGAGCGTGGAAAAACTGCAGGCGAAGGGTTTTCGTTACGTGCTGGTCGGCACCGGTACCGATAAAAACAGCGGCGTGAAGCTGGGCGGCGATAACCAGAACGTGCATAAGTCGCTGCAGTTCCTGCGCGAGTTTAACCGCGGCGCCGAGCTGAACCTGGGCAAACGCGTGGCCGTGGTCGGCGCCGGCAACACCGCCATGGACTGCGCCCGCGCGGCGCTGCGCGTGCCCGGCGTGCAGAGCGCGACCATCGTCTATCGCCGCTCGCAGCAAGAGATGCCCGCCTGGCGCGAAGAGTACGATGAGGCGCTGCTCGACGGCGTCGACTTCGAGTGGCTATGCAACCCGGAACAGTTTAACGCCGACGGGACGCTCGTCGTACACGTCATGAAGCTCGGCGAGCCGGATGAGAAAGGCCGCCGCCGCCCGGTGGAAACCGATGAGATTCGCACCCTGCAAGTCGACTCTCTGATTACCGCCATCGGCGAGCAGCAGGACGGCGAAGCGCTGTCGGCAATGGGGATCCCGCTCGACCCGCAGGGCTGGTCGGTGGTCAACGCCGATGGCGAGACCAGCAAACCGAACGTCTTCCTGATCGGCGACGTTCAGCGCGGCCCCTCTTCTATCGTCTCCGCTATCGGCAACGCGCGACGGGCCACGGACGCGATCCTGGCCCGGGAAAATATCGCCAGCAGCTACGGAAACAAAGTCTGGAACAACGTCGATCCGGCGAAGGTGTACCAGCGTAAAGGCGCCATCGCCGTCACGCTGGTGGATAAAAACCAGCGCGAGGCTTTTGTCGAGCAGGAAGCCAGCCGCTGCCTGGAGTGCAACTACGTGTGCAGCAAGTGCGTCGACGTCTGTCCGAACCGCGCCAATATTTCCGTGGCCGTGCCGGGCTTCCAGAATCGCTTCCAGACCCTGCATCTGGACGCTTATTGCAACGAATGCGGCAACTGCGCTCAGTTCTGCCCGTGGCAGGGAAAACCGTATAAAGACAAAATCACCGTGTTCAGCCTGGAGCAGGATTTTGTCAACAGCACCAATCCGGGCTTCTTCGTCGCAGGCGCCAGCGTCAAAGTGCGTCAGGACGACCAGACGTGGCAGCTGGAAATTAACGACCGCGGCCAGTTTAACGAGGTACCGGCCCAGCTGGACGCCATGTGCCGCATCATAAGCCATATTCATCAGCACCAAAGCTATCTTCTCGGAGGCGTTGAAGTATGAGTATCCTGATCCTGAAAAATGCCACCGCCGCGCAGATCTATCCGGCGAAAGTGTGGGAGAACGTCGATATCGCCATTGAGAGCGATAAAATTCTCGCTGTCGGCCCCGGCCTGTGCCAGCGCTATCCGCAGGCGCAGGTGAAAGAGATGCGCGGGCAGCTGGTGATGCCCGGCATGGTCTGCTCCCACAATCACTTTTATTCCGGCCTGTCCCGGGGGATTCAGGCCAATATCGCCCCCAGCCCGGACTTTATCTCCACGCTGAAAAACCTGTGGTGGCGCCTTGACCGGGCGCTGGATGAAGAGTCGCTCTACTACAGCGGGCTGATCTGCGCCATGGAGGCCGTGCGCAGCGGCTGCACGGCGGTTGTCGATCATCATGCGTCGCCCCACTATATCGCGGGCTCCCTGAGCCAGCTGCGCAACGCCTTCCTCAAAATCGGGCTGCGCGGGATGACCTGCTTCGAAACCACCGACCGTAACTTTGGCAGCCGCGAGCTGCGCGACAGCGTTGAGGAGAACATTCGCTTCGCCAGAGAGATCGACGCCGCGCGCGAAAAGGGCGACCAGCCTTATCTGGTCGAGGCCCATATCGGCGCCCATGCGCCGTTCACCGTTCCGGATGAGGGTCTGGCGATGCTGCGCGAAGCGCTAAAAGCCACCGGCCGCGGCCTGCATATCCACGCGGCGGAAGACCGCTACGATGTCTCTCACAGCCATCACCTTTACGGTAAGGACCTGCTGGTGCGGCTGGCGGAGTTCGACCTTATCAACAGTAAGACGCTGATTGCCCACGGCCTGTACATCTCCGATGCCGACGTCGAGCTGCTCAACGCGCAGGACGGCTTCCTGGTGCACAACGCCCGCTCCAACATGAACAACCACGTCGGCTACAACCCCCGCCTGCCGCAGATGCGCAATCTGGCGCTCGGCACCGACGGCATCGGTTCCGACATGTTCGAGGAGATGAAGTTTGCCTTCTTTAAACACCGCGACGCCGGCGGGCCGCTGTGGCCGGACAGCTTCGCGAAGGCGCTGAGCAACGGCAATGAACTGTTGAATCGCAACTTCAACGCCCGCTTTGGCCGCCTTGAGGCGGGCTATAAAGCGGACCTCACCATTTGCGACTATATGGCGCCGACGCCGCTTATCGCGGAAAACATCGCCGGACATATCGCCTTCGGCCTGGGGGCAAACAGCGTGCGCAGCGTCATGGTGAACGGCGTGATGATCTACGAGGATCGCCAGTTCAGCTTCGACTGCGGGCCGATATTCCGCGAAGCGCAGAAAGTGGCGAAAAAAATGTGGGCGCGAATGGATGCGCTCCCCGCGTAGCCCGCGTAAAAACGCTAAACCGGCCTGGCAGGCCGGTTTTTTTTGCTGACAGAACGCGGGCGTATGAAATTGCCCGGCAGCTTCCTCGCCGCCGGGCGCAAGGTTTAGAGCGACAGCAGCGCGGCGGTGGCGATATTGCGCTGCTTTTGCAGCGCGCTGAGCTGCTCTTCGGTCATGATACTCAGTGCCGCCGTCGGGCAGACATCAACGCAGGCGGGGCCGCGCTCCCGGGTGCCGCAAAGATCGCACTTAACGATAACCGGCGTCACACCGGCCTCTACCTCAATGGTAATCGCCCCAAACGGGCAGGCGACCACGCAGCTCTGGCAGCCAATGCAGCGCCCGCCGTCGGCCTCCACTTTCTCCGCCCCCATGCTCAGCGCCCCGGTCGGGCAGGCGCCCACGCAGGGCGCATTCTCGCACTGATGACACATCACCGGCACGCTAAGCTCGTCGAGGCGCATCACCTTCAGGCGGGGATGAAACTCCGCCCCCGGCGCCACGTGTTCCAGCGCACAGGCTACCTCACAGGTCCTGCAGCCGATGCAGGCCTGCGAACTGGCAACGATAAAACGAGTCATATCTCCTCCCGGGCCGTGAATTGCATCAACATCTCGCTGGCCGCCTGCCGCCCGGCAACCATGGCGGTGACCACCAGGTCCGCGCCGGTCACGGCATCGCCGCCGGCAAAGATTTTGTCATGGCTGGTTTGCGTCGTTCCGCGCCCTTTGCCGCCGGTCACTATCTGCCCCCAGCGGTCCAGCTTTATCCCGTGGCCGCGCAGCCAAGGCATCTCGTGAGCCTGAAAGCCAAACGCCATAATGAGCACATCGGCTTTAAGTTCAAACCCGGAATCCGGGATCGGCTGCGGCCGGCGGCGGCCGTCCGGTCCCGGCTCGCCCATCTTCGTGCGGATCATCTCCACCGCGCAGACCTGCCCCTTGCGGTTGAGCTGAATGCGCTGCGGCTGCACGTTAAACTCAAATTTCACCCCCTCCTCCCGCGCGTTCACCACCTCTTTTTTCGACCCGGGCATGCTCAGCTCATCGCGACGGTAGGCGCAGGTCACGCTCGCTGCGCCGCGGCGAACGGCGGTGCGCAGGCAGTCCATCGCCGTATCTCCCCCGCCAAGCACTACCACCCGTTTCCCCTTAATATCGGTCAGCGGATACTCAGGGCTCTCTTCGAGCCCCATCACCTCGCGGGTGCTGGCAATCAGGAACGGCAGGGCCTGAATCACGCCGGGGGCGTTCTCTCCCTCCAGGCCGGCGGCCATCAGACCGTAGGTGCCCACGCCAAGGAAGACGGCGTCATAGTTTTTCACCAGATCGGCAAAAGCCACGTCGCGCCCCACCTCCTGGTTGAGATGAAAATTGACGCCCATGGCGCTAAAAATGTCGCGTCGCTTCTCAAGCACGTTTTTATCCAGCTTGAACGGCGGAATACCGAAGGTCAGCAGGCCGCCGATTTCCGGATGGCGATCGAACACGTCAACGTGCACGCCCGCGCGCACGAGAATATCGGCGCAGCCCAGTCCGGCGGGCCCGGCGCCAATCACCGCCACCCGTTCCGGGCGCGGGGCCACTTTGCCGATTGTCGGTCGCCAGCCCATCGCCAGGGCGGTATCGGTGATATAGCGCTCAAGGTTGCCAATGGCGACCGAGCCGCCTTCGTTCTTTAAGGTGCAGGCCCCTTCGCACAGCCTGTCCTGCGGACAGACGCGGCCGCAAATCTCCGGCAGGGAGCTGCTCTGATGGCACAGCTCCGCCGCCTCGATAATCTTGCCCTCGCTCACCAGGCGGATGAAATCGGGAATATGATTATGTAAAGGACAGGTCCAGTTACACCACGCTTTCTGCGCGCAGTAGAGACAGCGTTCGCTCTCATACTCCGCATCGCACTCGCTCAGCGGCTGATAGATTTCGCCGAAGTGCTGCATGCGATCATCGGCGGGCACTTTTTTCGCGCCCACCCGCGGAGGTTTATTGAGTATCGCGCTGCGTCTGGCGCCGCGAACGGCGCCCAGCGGGGTTTCCAGCGTGGAGCGAATCTGCCGCGCGCTACGCAGCCGGTTAACGGCGGCCTCATCCATCAGTTGCAGCGCCTGGGTTGGACAGCTGGCCACGCACGCCTGCTGACCGGAAGGATGCTGGCTGCAAAGATCGCATTTCTGCGCCAGCTGCGGCGCGTCGTCATCGTTGGCCACCATCTCAATGGCCCCAAAGGGACAGGCGATGACGCAGTTTTTACAGCCGATGCACAGCGCCTCTGTAAACTGAACGCTGTCGTTCGCCACGCGCAGCGCCTGGGTCGGACAGGAGCCGACGCAGGGCGCGTCGTTGCAGTGGCGGCAGGTCGTCGCGCTGCTGGCGTGGCGGTGGAAGAACACCCGAATGCGCGGCAGAAAGTCGCTGCGCTGCCGGGGCCAGCTGTCCTGGCGATGAGAGGTGACGCAGGCCACTTCACAGGCGTGGCAGCCAATACAGTTTGCAGAATCGGCAACAATAAATTTATTCATTTGCTTCCCTTTATTATTCCAGGACTCACCGGGAAGCAATGCAATAATCAGGCGCTTTTGTTCAGGGTATTCATATGGTGCTTATTTTTGCGAGCCGTCTCAAAAAAACAGGCCCACTCCCACTTAGCGGCGCGATATATATCCGCTCTCGCTGAACAAAAATTATTCTCCGCGCTCAGGGTTTAATCATGTTGATAATTCAACGTATCGCGCGTGATACCAAAATGAGACGCTCCCTGTCTCAATGTGATAGCGCGCGTTTATTCACCACGAGATTTATTTGAGAAGTTTCGCAGCGCGTCGATATTCCCGCCTTTTTCTCGTGAGTTATTTCACACAATTCTCCTTCAATTCTCCAGGCGCTTATTTTTGGCACAGCTTACGCATATTACTTCTCGTGCGCGCAACACGCTGATGAACGCATCGGCTCAGGGAGGCAGCGGCCTTCGAATCGTAACTTCGGCTCTGTTCATGTTTATACAGAGTGAAGTCGTACAGGAGATAACAACTTCATGAAAGATATCGCCAATTCCGCCTCACAAAACGGGAGCTCGACCGCACCGGTCGATGAAATATTACCCGTTACGCAAATGATTCTTTATGGGCTACAGCACGTGCTGGTGATGTACGCGGGCGCCGTGGCGGTTCCGCTCGTTGTGGGTAATGCGGTAGGGCTCCCGCCGGAGCACATTATTTTACTGATCAGCGCCGACCTGTTTATCTGCGGCGCGGCCACCATCGTGCAGTCGCTGGGGGTCGGTAAGTGGCTCGGCTGTCGGCTACCGCTTATCCAGGGCTGTACCTTCGCCGCGCTGATCCCGATGGTGTTGATCGGTAAGGAGTACGGGATCGGCGGTATTTCCGGGGCGGTGATCGTGTCCGGTATTTTTATCCTCTGCTGCGCGCCGTGGATTAGCAAGCTCATCCGCTTCTTTCCCAAGGTGGTGATGGGCAGCATCGTCACGCTTATCGGCATGTCTATTATGCCGGTGGCAGGCGGGTGGATTGGCGGCGGGAGCAGCGAAATGAGCGGCTTTGGCGCCCCCTTCTCGCTGCTGATGGCGGCAATCACGCTGGTGATTATTCTCAATATTTACACCTTTGCCTCCGGCGTCGTGAAAAACACGTCGGTGCTGATCGGTCTTATCATCGGCACCGTACTCTGGAGCTGCTTTAAGCCTCTCGACTTTAGCCTCGTCCACGCCACCCCCTGGCTCCATCTGCCGACCCTGATGCCCTTCGCCAAACCTGAATTTCATATTATCCCCGTCGCCCTGCTGTCGATGGTGATGGTGGTGGTGATGGTGGAAACCATGTCCTCGATGATGGCCACCGGGGATATCGTCGGGAAAAAGGTGGACGCGAAGATGCTGCGCAACGGCCTCAACACCTGCGGTATCGCGACCACTATCTGCGGCTTCTTCAATCTGTTTCCCTACGCCGCCTTCGCGCAGAACGTCGGCCTGATCGGTTTAACCGGGGTGCGCAGCCGTTTTGTGGTGTCGGTCTCCGGCATCATTCTGATTCTGATGGGCGTGTTCTCGAGGATGGCGGCGCTGGTGGTGCTGATACCGAAACCGATCCTCGGCGGCGCGGGCATTGTCATGTTCGGTATGGTGGCGGTGTCCGGTATTCGTACCCTGGGACAGGTCAACTACCGTAACAATAATAACGGTATGGTGGTGGCATTAACGCTCGGCCTCGGCATGATGCCGGTGCTGGTGCCCAATCTGTTTACCCAGTTTCCGCCGATGGTTCAGCTGTTTCTGCACAGCGGGATTACGATTGGCACCCTGACGGCTATCGTCGCCAACCTCACCCTCAACGGCAGCGTGCCCTTCCGCGTTAACCACGAAACGCCGGTCCCCGATCCGGCCCCGCCAAGCTCGGCGGCGCGCAACATGGCCGTCAGAACCGTCAGAATGTGGCTCCTGCTGCGCAAAGTTCAGAAGGAGAGACAGCCTGAAGAAGCGCAGGAGGGGTAATGATGCTCACCAGACTCCTGTTTGCCTTGATCACCCTGCTGCTGCTGGCGATTCCCGTCGTGCAGCAGGGTATCGCGCAGGGCCTGAACGGCCGCTTTAGCTATGCCCTGCTGTTCTAAGTTTAAGGACCACTGCTATGAAAAGAGTCACGACCGTCTGCCCCTACTGCGCCTCCGGCTGCAAAATGCAGCTCACGGTAGAAGAGGGAAAAATTACCCGCGCCGACGCTGCGATGGGGAAAAATAATCAGGGCACCCTGTGCCTGAAGGGCTACTACGGCTGGGATTTTATTGACGACCCGCAGATCCTCACGCCGCGCCTGAAAACGCCGATGATCCGTCGCCGGCGCGGCGGTAAGCTGGAGTCCGTCTCCTGGGAGGAAGCGCTCGATTACGTGGCAAACCGCCTCAGCGACATAAAAGCGAAGTACGGGCCGGATGCGATTCAGACCACCGGATCTTCGCGCGCCACCGGCAATGAAACCAACTACATCATGCAAAAATTTGCGCGCGCCGTTATTGGTACCAATAACGTCGACTGCTGCGCACGCGTCTGACACGGCCCTTCGGTTGCAGGTCTGCACCAGTCGGTCGGCAACGGCGCGATGAGTAATGCCATCACCGAGATCGATAATACCGATCTGGTGTTTATTTTCGGCTATAACCCGGCGGATTCGCACCCGATCGTGGCGAATCACATCCTCAATGCCAAACGCAACGGGGCCAAAATCATCGTCTGCGATCCGCGTAAAATCGAAACCGCGCGCATCGCCGACCTGCATCTGGCGCTGAAAAACGGCTCCAACATTGCGCTGCTCAACGCCATCGGGCAGGTGATTATCGAAGAAGATCTCTACGATAAATCCTTCGTCGCCGGGCGTTCCGAAGGCTTCGAAGCGTATCGCAACATCGTCGAAGGCTATACGCCGGAGTCGGTGGAAGCCATCACCCGCATCAGCGCCAGGCAGATTCGCGAATGCGCGCGGCTGTACGCCAGCGCCGGAAACGCCATGATTCTGTGGGGAATGGGCGTAACCCAGTTCTGGCAGGGCGTCGAAACGGTGCGTTCCCTGACCAGCCTGGCGATCCTCACCGGTAATCTGGGGAAACCGCACGTCGGCGTCAATCCGGTGCGCGGCCAGAACAACGTCCAGGGCGCCTGCGATATGGGCGCGCTGCCGGACACCTATCCCGGCTATCAGTACGTGAAATTCCCGGAAAACCGGGAGAAGTTCGCCAACGCCTGGGGCGTTGAGAGCCTGCCGGAGAACCCTGGCTACCGCATCAGCGAGCTGCCGCACCGCGTGGCGCACGGCGAAGTGCGGGCGGCGTACATTATGGGGGAAGATCCGCTCCAGACCGACGCCGAGCTTTCCGCCGTACGTCAGGCCTTCGAAGAGATGGAGCTGGTTATCGTCCAGGATATCTTTATGACCAAAACCGCCGCGGCGGCCGATGTGATTCTGCCCTCGACCTCGTGGGGCGAGCATGAGGGCGTCTATACCGCAGCGGATCGCGGCTTCCAGCGCTTTTTCAAGGCGGTGGAGCCGAAGTGGGATCTGAAGACCGACTGGCAAATCATCTGCGAAATCGCCACCCGGATGGGGTATCCAATGAAGTACGACAACACGCAGCAGATCTGGGATGAACTCCGCCATCTGTGCCCCAACTTCTTCGGCGCGACCTACGAGAAGATGGGTGAACTGGGCTACGTGCAGTGGCCGTGCCGCGACGAGTCGGAGGCGGACCAGGGCACTTCGTATCTGTTTGCGGAACGGTTCTCCACGCCGAACGGGCTGGCGCAGTTCTTCACCTGCGAATGGCAGGCGCCGGTCGATAAGCTGAGCGATGCCTATCCGCTGGTGCTCTCCACGGTGCGCGAAGTGGGCCACTACTCCTGCCGTTCGATGACCGGCAACTGCGCTGCGCTGGCCAAACTGGCGGACGAACCGGGCTACATCCAGATCAACACCGCCGACGCCAAGCGGCTCGGCATTGAGGACGAAGAGCTGGTGTGGGTTAACTCGCGCAAAGGCAAGGTGATTTCCCGGGCGAAAATCAGCGACAGGCCGAATAAAGGGGCGGTCTACATGACCTATCAGTGGTGGATTGGCGCCTGCAACGAGCTGGTCACCGAGAATCTCAGCCCGATAACCAAAACCCCGGAGTACAAGTACTGCGCCGTTAACGTTGAGCGTATTGCCGATCAGCGCGCCGCCGAACGGTACGTCAGTGAGGAATACAGCCAGTTGAAAGCCCGTCTGCGCGAAAGCGCCGCGGGGTAAAAAATATCGCCCCGGCGCTGTGCGCCCCGGGGCGATATTGTCTTTTCTTCTTCCCTGCGCTAGCGCTAACCGACGGCGGCCAGATCTTTGCGGCAGCGGCGCGCGACCTCAAGATACTGCTGCGGAGTGTCAACATCCCAGTGAATCCCCTGATTCGCCACGGGGATAACGCGCGCCGCCATCTGACCGATAACGTCCCGCAGGGTGGCCCCTTGCGGCGCGCGACGAATCAGAGAAATCGCCCGCTGGGGCAGAAGAACCGGATGGCCTTTACCGCGATCGTAGGCCGGTATAATGCAGCTCCCGGCGTCGGCGTTGGCCCACAGCCGGCGGTAGACGCCCGGCGTGACCTCCGGCATATCGCCCAGCGCCAGAAAGAAGCGCGAAGCGCGAATATGGCCTACCCCGCACTGAATAGAAGAGAACATACCGTCCTGATATTGCGGGTTAAAGACCACCTCAACGCCCGGATGATCCCGATAGCACGCGGCCAGTTCGTCGCCGCGAAACCCCGTCACCAGCACCACCCGATCGCAGAACGCCAGGGCGCTGGCAAGGGCGCTATCGAGAATCGTTCCCTCGCCCCACGGCATCATCATTTTCCATTTGCCCATCCGGCTGGAGAGCCCGGCGGCCAGCATAACGCACTGTTTATCCATTTTTTTGCTCATCGTCATCCTCCCCCTGAAGCCGAATACAACGCCGCCGTCGGCTGGCGACGGCGGCGCTTGCGGCGATCAGGATTTCAGCACCGCTTTAATCGAGGTAATGATCGGCTGATAACCCGTACAGCGGCAGATATTCCCCTCCAGCGCCTCTTTCAGCTCATCGTCGCTGGGGGCCGGGTTGGCATCCAGCAGCGCCTTGGCGCTCATCAACACGCCGGGCGTGCAGAAGCCGCACTGAACGCCGCCGTGACGAATAAAGGCGTTCTGCAATTTTTTACCGACCGGATCGTGATGCAGCGCTTCGACGGTAGTGACCTCCGTCCCGCTGCACTGGGCGGCCAGCAGCAGGCAGGAGCAGACCGATTTGCCGTCCATAATCACGGTGCAGGCTCCGCACTCGCCCACCGAGCAGCCCTCTTTGGTGCCGGTGAGCTTCAGCTCCTCGCGCAGAAAATCGATCAGGCGGACATTGTCTTTTACATCGCGGGCAATGCGGATGCCATTCACTTTTAGCTCAATATGGTTCATGTTCATGGCTCCTTATTTTTTCTGCTCTGTCATAACTTCCTGCAGCATCTGCCGGAACATATCGATAAATACGGGGACTTTATAAGGCGCAGACCAGCGTCCGCCGATGGCTTTTTCTACCTTGTCGTGCAGTACCCCGGCCGCATAGTCAATGGCGGCGGCGTCTAACGCCTTCCCGGTGAGCGCCTGCTCAACCTCAGTCAACCGCTGCGGTTTGGCCATCAGCGCACCATCCACCAGACGACACAGGCGAACCACGCCCTTATCGACCATAAACTGCCCGGTTAAGCTCTGGCGCGTAATGTTCAACGCATTGCGCCGGCCAAGCTGCAGATAGCGATTGATCAGCGGCTGCTGCGTCGGCGCCGGCAGGATAAAGCGGACAACCAGCTCATCGGGCTCAAGAAGGGTGCGATAGCCGCCCACGACAAATTCGCTGACCGGCATCCGGCGCGTTCCGCGCGCGCTGCGCAGCTCTACTTCCGCGTCGTAGATAATGAGCGGCGGCATGGAGTCCGCGCACGGGGCGGCGTTGACGATATTGCCGCCGATCGTTGCCCGGTTGCGCAGCTGCAGGGAGCCGACGGTTTTACAGGCAGTGACCAGTAGCGGATAGCGCTGCTGAATCAACGGATGCTTAACCAGATCGGTAAAGCAGACGCCGGAGCCAATGGAGATCCCGCCCTCAACGTCAAAAATCTCTTTCAGCTCCGCCAGTCCGGCAATGTTGACGAGCGGCACCTCGCCGGACAGCATCCGGGCCTGCACCAGCACATCGGTGCCGCCGGCAATAGGCATTGCCCCCTTCTCGGCCATCAGCGTCAGGGCCTGTTTCAGGGTTTGCGGGACGCTCAGCGACAGGGTGTTGAGGCGGTGAACCTGTTTCTTATCGCCAGACTCCAGCATCTGCTCGCTCTGGCGCTCCGGCTTCTTGAGGTTATAACCCAGGCGAACCTGCTCCAGGGTCAGCGGCAGGGTCCGGTTGGGGCGGTCGATGGCGAAGCTCACCGCGTTATTGAGAGCCGCAGCGCCCAGTTCAAGTACCGGTTCGCCGATAACTTTCGCCCCCATCGGGCCCGCTTTATCGTAGTTTTCCACCGCAATGATATCGATGTGCGGCATATCCTTGATGGTCGGCAGCAGATAGGTATCGAAGTTTTCCGATTTCACCACGCCGTGCTCGGTGTTGAAATCCTCGAGCATGCCGTAGCCGATCATCCCCTGCAGTACGCCGCCGTAGACCTGGCCGCTAAAACCAACCGGGTTAATGACTTTACCGACATCGTGGGTGGCGACGACGTTATTGACGGTGATTTTGCCGGTGCGCATATCCACCGCCACGTCGGCCAGCTGGCAGCCGTACACCCAGGTGAAATAGGGGCTGCCGCAGCCCTTCTCTTCATCCCAGTGAATATTCGGCGCCACGTGCCAGCCGTAGGCGGAGAGGTTTGCCCCGGTAGCCCGGGTCATATCGCACACCTGCTGGAAGCTGAGGCTCAGCTCCGGGCTGTGGCGGTTAAACACTTTGCCATTTTGCCAGGCGATATCGTCGATGCTCTGCGCTTTCAGCGTTTCCCTGACGGCGTCCGCCATGCGTTGTTTAATTTTGTTCGCCGCGCTCAGAATCGCCTGCCCGCCCATCAGGGTACCGCGCGAAGCGACCGTTGAGCCGCCGTCGGCGATCATCGCGGTGGCCGGTTCGCTAAACATCACCCGGTCGAGCCCAATACCAAAGGCTTCCGCCGCCAGCAGCGACATGGTGGTCTGCAGCCCCTGCCCGTTCTCGGATACCGAGGTGGAGATGTTCACGCTGGCGTCGGCATTCACCTGAATCAGCGCCGAGGACGCATCCAGCCCCTCGGCCCCCAGAGAGCAGCCGCGATGGCTCAGCGCGAAGCCAATCCCGTAGCGGATCGGGCCGCCTTCCGCGTTAAGCTTTTTGTAGTGCTCGCGTTTGGCCTCGTATTCGGCCTTGAGCAGCGTCTTCTCCAGCACCTCCCGCGCGGAGACGGTATGCTCGCTGAAGACCTGCCCGGCCATGCTGGTATCGCCCTGCCTGAGAATATTGCGCAGGCGGAACTCAACGGGCGACAGGCCCAGTTCGCCCGCCACGTCATCCATCAGCGATTCGTTGGCGAAAATGACCTGCGGCGCGCCGTAGCCGCGGTAGGCCGAGGTATAGTTGTTGTTGGTGTAAACGCCCACCAGATCGACGCGTACGTTAGGAATGTTGTAGGGGCCCGCCGCCTGCACGGAACTGCGCCAGGTGACAAACACCGTCTGGCCGCAGTAGCTGCCGCCATCGGCGATAATGTCGATTTTAATCGCCTGAATGCGCGCGTCGTCGTCCACGCCAATGCGGTATTTCATCTTATAAGGATGGCGCTTGTAGCTCTCGCGCATCGACTGTTCGCGGTTATAGGAGATCTTAACCGGCCGCCCGGTCAGGTGCACCAGCAGCGCCGCGCGGCAGGAGACGTTATCGATAATGTCATCTTTACCGCCGAAGGAGCCGCCGAGGACGGAGCGCTTAATGTTGACCTTCGCCTGGGGCAGGTCGAGATATTTGGCAATCACCGCCCGGGTGCGGTGAGCGTTCTGAATCGACCCTTCGATGGTCATGATCTGTTCATTATTGTCCAGGTAGGCGGTAATCGATTCCGGCTCAATATAGCCGTGCTCCTGGAACCCCACCTCATACTCACGTTCAAAAATATGGCTGGAGGCGGCAAAACCGGCATCAATATCGCCCTTCGCCGTGTGGTGGCGGTTGATGATATTGCTATCGAGTTCGCTGTGAATAAGGCGCGCACCGGGCTTCATCGCCTCTTCCGGGGAGGTAATCGGCTCCCACGGGGTGTAGGTGATTTTGATTTTATCGACGGCGATGCAGGCTGCCTCGTAGGTTTCCGCCGCCACCACGGCAACCACGTCGCCGCGGTAGGCGATCTCCTTGTCGATAATCGGCGGATGATCGGGAACAATCGCTCCCAGCTTGCGCTGACCGGGGATATCGTTCCAGGTGGCAATACGCACGACGCCGGGTACTTTTTCCGCCTCCGACAGGTCGAGCGCATCGATGCGCCCGGCAGGAATATCCACGTAGCGACAGACGCCATACAGCATATTGTTCATAATAATGTCATCGCCGTAGACCGCTTTACCCGTCACCTTGGCGAGCCCGTCTACGCGGGGCACCTCACTGCCAACTAGCAATGTATCCATATTTTTCAGTCTCCACTCAAAAAGAAAGATAACGGATTAAAGCAATGGCTATGCCACCTATAAATAAAGGGTTATTTCAGGCTGAGTTATGTGAGGCGCATCTAAAAATAGCGGCCGGTTAAAGAATAAAAAGCGAATGAGGTCGCCGCTGATTATCAAAACGAGAGCATGCGTATCACTATGATAATTGGCGGTTCTCAATTGTGTTTCCAGGGTGACGCCAGCGGTGCATCCGCAGCTCCTGCCGCCGCCGGGCATTGAGCGCAACCGTCACCCTGCGGCAAAACGCGTATCGAGGTGATGAAGCTTTTTGACGCCCCCCAATTTCGAATAAAAAATAAAACAGACGCAATAATGAAATTTAAATTTCATAAACGAACTTGTTTACAAATGTGATATATATCATAATTTTAACAATTCATTTTCCTGCCACCGGGCCAGCCCCTCGTAAACAATCCTAAAAATTGCCATATATATCAATTAATTATAAAAATAGCCATTCTATACACAAGGCTGTTACACATAGCCCACAAAACCAAATCGAAATAAAACTTTCAAAATGTGATCTGTTTGTATTTTTATTTCACTTATAGCGGTAATAATCACCTCTCACTAAACGCACTCTGCCCGCCTTGATGGCGCTGCAGAAATCCTAACCCCCCGGAGGATGCAATGAAGGAAGTGAGATCAGGACTTATCCGAACCGTTTATATTGGCCCGCCCCTTTTCCACCCTCACGCTGCCGGGGACTTTCTGAACGTCAACCACCCCGGAGGCCCCAGCCCCGCATCTACCGATGATTCATCATTAATCAAAAAGAAACCTCTTTGATCGGTTTTATTTAGCGCATAGCAATCGCGCTAAATAGTTGCACTAAGAACAAAAAAACATTTCATCCCGGCCGTGCTTCGCCAGGCGCAAAGGCATGCCGTGACGGGGATGGGATGACACGTTTTTATCTCGTGCCGTTAATCAAAACAAAAGGTATAAAAATGTCTCTTATTATGAATCTGAACCTACAGCAGAGAAAACGATTACACCAGATAACCCTGGTTGCGACATTTGGCGGCCTGCTATTCGGTTATGACACCGGCGTTATTAATGGCGCATTTTCCTCTCTGAAACAATATATGGCCCTGACCCCGACTACAGAAGGTCTGGTCATGAGCGTATTGCTGATCGGCGCCGCGTTAGGTAGCGTATTCGGGGGGAAATTCGCGGACTTCTTTGGCAGAAGAAAGTACCTGCTCTTTTTATCCTTCATCTTTTTCATCGGCGCATTAATGTCCGCTCTGGCGCCGGATATCACCGTACTGCTTATTTCACGTTTCATCCTCGGCTATGCCGTGGGTGGCGCCTCGGTGACCGCCCCCACCTTTATTTCCGAAGTGGCGCCAACCGAAATGCGCGGTAAACTAACCGGCTTAAACGAAGTCGCCATTGTTATCGGGCAGCTCGCCGCATTTGCCATCAACGCCATTATTGGCATCCTCTGGGGCCATCTCCCCGACGTCTGGCGCTATATGCTGATGGTGCAGACCATTCCCGCCATCTGCCTGTTTATCGGTATGCTGCGATCGCCGGAAAGCCCGCGCTGGCTGATCAGTAAAAACCGTCATGAAGAAGCGCTGGAAATATTAAAGCAAATCCGCCCTCTGGAACGCGCAACCAAAGAATTCAACGATATCACCACCTTAATTAAGGCCGAAGCGGACAAAAAGCTTCATTCGCAGAACGCCTTTGTCACCATTCTCCAGACGCCATGGATTTTCAAACTCCTGCTGGTGGGCGTCATTTGGGCGGCGCTGCAGCAGACCACCGGGATCAACGTCATTATGTACTACGGTACTGAGATCCTCAGCAGCGCCGGATTCTCAGAAAGAACCTCCCTCATCTGCAACGTACTCAATGGCGTGTTCTCCGTCGGTGGCATGCTATTTGGCGTGCTGTACCTCGTCGATCGTTTTAAACGTAAAACCATCATTATTTATGGGTTCGCGATCATGGCTACCCTGCACCTTATCATTGCCGGCGTAGACTACACGCTGGTCGGCGACGTCAAAGCCACGGCCATCTGGCTGCTCGGCGCGATGTTCGTTGGCGTTATGCAGGGAACGATGGGCTTTATCACCTGGGTGGTGCTGGCTGAGCTGTTCCCGCTCAAGTTCCGCGGACTGTCGATGGGCATATCGGTATTTTTCATGTGGGTGATGAACGCCATCGTCAGCTATCTGTTCCCATTATTGCAGGCCAAGCTCGGGTTAGGTCCGGTATTCCTGATTTTTGCCGCGATTAACTACCTGGCGATTGTTTTTGTCATCGCGGCGCTGCCTGAAACGTCCAATAAATCGCTGGAGCAGCTGGAAGAGGAGCTTTCAGCAAATAAATCTGCAGCGGGATTCAATACGGCCACCAAGGAAAACGGATTATGATCGATACTATTACGCAGGATAATCTCCATCTGTCGTGCCGGGCGAAAAATAAAGCAGAAGTCCTGGCCATGATTGGCGCGGACTTTAAGTCCAGAGGGTACGTCAGCGAAGATTGCGTGACGTTTCTTGCTGAAAGAGAGCGTCAGGTCTCCACCTTTTTAGGCAATGGCATTACGCTGCCGCACCTGCCTAAATCAGCAACCAATATCATTGCTAAAACCGGGGTTGAAATTTATCAGTTCCCCGATGGCGTTATCTGGGACAGAAGTAATGTCATGTTCATTGCCATTGGCGTGATTGCCAAAGAAAGTGAGCATATTGATGTACTGAGAGAAGTTGCTTCTATTTTTAGTGATGAAGTTATCGCCAAGGCGCTATCATTAATCTCCAGCAAGCAGGATTTCCTGCGGATCCTGCAACAAAACTGAGGGTGGAGGATATATTTGATACGAACAGAAATTGAGTGTCGTAGCCAACCCCAATGATTCATCATCGGTCAAAACGCTTAGTATATCCATGTAATCCCTGTAAAAAGCCTGCTCGCGAGCAGGCTTTTTTACTGACGTTGACCAAACCAAATACGCTTATCAGGGCCATCCCACCCAAAATCATCTTCCGCGCTGAACCGATATCAATATTCATATAATTTACCCTGGTGATGGTAACGGATTGGTATCTATAAAACGCGTACATTCATTGCCCAATATCAAGATTTATATAACAGGGATTAAAAATGAGTTCTCAGCAAATTTACTTATTTGGTATAACAACTTCCCATCTTGTCACACCTTTACCACGTCGTAGCGAATCGCTGAGGACGGTATATGGCTTTAACAGATTCATCGCGGGACGAAACGCCCCGGCAGGAACGCTCTGGCTCAGGGAGGATTTCGGGGCTAGCGCTGCTGGTTGCCAGCGCATTTTTTATGGAGTTTCTTGATGGAACGGTGATTGCTACTGCTCTGCCGGATATGGCAAAGGCGTTTGGCGTCACAGCGATAGACCTTAATATTGGTATCAGCGCCTATCTATTAACTCTGGCTGTGCTGATCCCGGCCAACGGCTGGGTTGCGGAGCGTTTTGGCGCACGAAACGTCTTTACTCTGGCACTGTGCATTTTTACGCTTTCATCCCTGCTATGCGGTCTGACCCATAATGTGACTGAGTTCGTTCTGATGCGTATCCTTCAGGGGATTGGCGGCGCGATGATGGTTCCTGTAGGACGTCTGGTCGTTCTGCGCACCACCCCGAAAGATCGGCTTATTAAGGCCATTGCCACGCTAACCTGGCCCGCGCTGGTGGCCCCCATCATTGGGCCGCCGCTTGGTGGATTTATTACCACCTACGCCAGCTGGCACTGGATCTTCTTTCTCAACGTCCCCCTGGGGCTGATCGCCATTGTACTATCATTGCAGATGATGCCAAACCAATCGGCTAACGAACGCAGACCGTTTGATTTTACAGGATTTGTCGCCACTGGCGTAACGATGCTGTGCCTGGTTGCAGGGCTGGAAATGCTCAGCCAACAAAACGTTAGCCTGATCGGGGCGGCAGTAACCATTACTGTTGGCTTCGCTACCCTGGTCTGGAGTATTCATCATCTTTTGACCAGTAAAACGCCGCTGATTGGCCTGTCATCGCTCTCAGTCCCCTCATTTCGCATCAGCATGCGCGGAGGATTTATCCTTCGTGCGACGATTAGCTCAGCCCCCTTTATGCTGCCTCTGATGTTTCAGGTTGGTTTCGGAATGAACGCGTTTGAAGCCGGCTCGATGGTACTGGCCGTTTTTGCAGGCAACCTGGCGATGAAACCCGCTACAACGCCGCTAATTCGCTATTTTGGCTTCCGTAAGCTGCTTATCGGTAACGGTGTCGCCTGCGTATTGACGCTGTTACTCTGCGCACTGCTAACGCCTGACTCGCCGCATCTGATAACGCTGGTGCTGTTGTTCCTCGGCGGATTAAGCCGTTCCATGCAGTTCACCGGTATCAGTTCACTGGCCTTCGCTGAAGTTCCGTCACAGGAGATGAGCTCAGCCAATACGCTGTTCAGTACTTCACTTCAGCTCGCCAGCGGACTGGGAGTGACAATGGGAGCGCTAAGTATTCGCATGGGCAGCATCCTCAGTGAGGATCTTGGTTACGCCACTGTTCCTGGAATGGGGTTTCGCCTGGGATTTGTCGTCATCGCGATTATCACTGCGCTCGGAGTGTATGATATGACGCGGCTTGCGCCGAATGCGGGTATCAACGTCTCACAGAAAAAATAGCTTAACGCCGGTCAGCCGATTGCTTTTCATTGCGTGCTCGCTCAACGACAGGATGCATTACAATCAGTTACCGGCTACCATTTAACTAAGATAAAACCGACTCATATGGCACGTCAGGGCAATCATAATAAATTCGTCTGCATTATTGAGGCTTAAACCGGTTAGCGTTTCGAACTTCTTAATCCGTTGATACAGCGTATTGACGTGAATGCCCATCTCCTCTGCAGTATTCACTGCGGACTGCCTGTTTTTTAAAAAACAGATAATCGTCACCAACAATATACCAGGTTTGTTATTCTCTTCCAGCACAGGTGAAAACAGATCCAGGATAAAGTCTTTTAGTTCCTCAGGGGTATGTTTTATAAACAAGCGATCAATACCTGAATGACGAAAACTCATTACGCCACTTTTATTTCTGGTTTTAAGAACATCAAGCGCAGTATTAGCTTGTTTAATGCTGGTGATAACCTCCTGGCGTCGCAGAACTGAACTCACCCCCACTTTATAAAGCTTGTCCTGCTGATAGCGCGCGATTACTTTTTCCTCAAGAGCGAAAAGCTTTTGCTCATTCATATCAAATATGATTAACGTTATCACGTCAGCGTCAAAATAATGAAAAACGTTTTTCAATGCGAAGTCTCTGGTGAGAACGTTGATTGTCGACAAATAGTGTATTTCATCGCTGGTCACTTGTGGTGCTGTTAGCTTAATGCACAGTACTGATTTATGGAGAACGATGCCCCTGCGGGCAAATGATATTTCACTTTCTGCCGTCAATCCAATCACCATAATCTCAGCGATAAGATCCAGATTCTTTTTATTCTCCAGCGCAACAGAACCCGCCTGCTTGACGATCTCCATTATCACAAACTCTTTTAGTCTGGAGATAATCGATGATACATGTTCATTTAAGTCCGGGTTTCGCATGATAAAAAAGGCGAGCAAGCGCCCCTCATTTTCAAGAGGAAGCAGACAATAGTCTCTACCGCCCACAATGATTGTCGACACATTTTTTTCGCCAGCAGAGGCGCGCAAGTGACTCCACGTCAATGCACTAAGCGATTCACTTAAACTCTGGTTTCCCAGTACATCCAGATAGTTAAGATCCAAAGAGAGATGTGAAGCGATCGCCGCGATAAAATCACCTAGTCTATTGTATTTAATAGACAATGAGACCATCAAATTATAAAAATCTACGCTCGCGTTCAGCAACGTGTTTTGCGCCTGCAGCTGATTGCGTAGGTCTTCAACGACCCGCAGACTTTCCGTGCGTTCATCATAGAGACGAGCATTGCGCCAGGCCAGCGCCACCTGCGATGAATAGGTTTCGAGTAGCGATTTTGCTAAAGAGTTAAATACAAACTGTCGGCTAAATGAAAGCATAGTCAATGTGCCATAGCATGCCGACTGATCGTATACCGGGACGCAAATAAGCGAAGTTGCCAGCGGGTTATCTTTAAGTATTTCATCACGCAAGGAAGAGCTTGCCGTAAAGCTGTGGTTAATTTCTTCCCGTGAGTTTAAGACCGCCGTCTGCATTGATTTAAACACTTTACCGGATATTGATTCATGCAGACCTACAATATAATCATAATAATTATTTTTAAATCCTGTCATTGCAACCGGAACCAGCCGGTCGCTTTTATCATCATAAATACGAAAGATTGCCGCATCGCTATATGCAATAGTCTTCAGCGCGCCGTCAATAACATGCTGCGTAACAACCTCATGCGAAAGCCCGGAGGCGAGATGCCAGGTATTGTCGCTAATCTTCGTGAACATCGTATTTTGATAATTAATTACTTCAGTTAAAAGTAGTATTTTCACTTCACTGAGAAATACTCTGACATTTTCTTCACTTAGTAGCGCGCGTTCCGTCCGGATGGCAATACGCAATGATTCAATATGCAGGCAAATAATATTAATCACCATGCAATCACCATCCCTTTCACGAATTAATATGTACGATTCATTTTTATCTTCAAAACCGGACATGTCTCCCGCCATTAGCGAGTCGTAACGTAAATCGGAATGTTCAATATGCACATTCGACTGTGGAAAATACCGTACAGACACAACACTCAAGGATTTACGCAATGAGTCAGAATTATTATCAAATGTAGGATTGTACATAAAAATCATCTCTTGAGTGTATAGTTACACATAGATATTTATCATCACTTCTGTAAGGGTAGCAAGGACAAAATCACATCATCTCATGTCTTATGAGGGAACTTTATGCTCAGTGCTACATTCAAGAATAAAAACAATTTGATAATCCTGATATTGTTTCTGTGTTGGGTCGTAGGGTTTATCGATAAAGCCGCTATTAATATTGCGATCATTCCAATTTCTGCTGATTTTGGACTGGGAAGTGAACAAACCGGTATGGTCATCAGCGGTTTTTTCCTTGCCTATTCGCTCACCCAGCTTATTGGCGGCTACCTTGTTGACCGGATGGGCAGTAAAACCATCTTAACCGGTGCGGTTGCCCTGTGGTCCGTTGCCACCGCTATGGGCGGAATGGCAAGCAGCGTTTTCACGCTGGCAGTTACGCGTTTTTTTGTCGGAATGGGGGAAGCGGTTTTCCCTGCAGGAAGCTCCGTTGTCATCGCCCAAAGGTTTGAAAGAAGCAAAATGGCGCGCGCTAAATCATTTCTGCAATCTGGCGCATCGGTCGGGTTCGCCGTTGGCTCGGTGGTCGTATCTACGCTGATTACCTGGTACAACTGGCGAATCATGTTCTTTGTTTTGGGTATCGCTGGCCTGATTCTGGCTTTCTGCCTGTGGTGCGTCCTGCGCTCCAGCGCCCCGGACACCGCTGGCGTTACGATGCCACAGCCATCCGCAGCGCACGGTAGCATCCCCGAAAAGCAGCGTTTGTTGAATATTATTCGCCGCCCATTAACATGGCAAATCGCCGCCTGCTACTTCTTTACCAATATTGTATTCTGGGGTTTGCAGTCCTGGCTGCCATCCTATTGGGTGAAAGTCAAAGGGATGAGCATGGTATCCATGGGCGCATGGTCAATGCTGCCGCCGGCCCTGGGCTTTGCCTCATTTTTGTTTTGTGGGTGGCTGCTCGACAGGTATTTTCAGGGTCGCGAAAAATACCTGATTGCGATTGGCTCTTCTGTCTCAGCGCTGTTCATCTGGCTGATGTTTAACGCCTCTTCCGTGCCGATTGCCTTTGCCTGGCTTTCGCTATCTAACATATTCCTTAACGCCATCAGCATCAGCGTGTTCGTTACCATCATCAAACAATTTCCAAAGGCCTCAGTAGGTACCGCAACGGGGTTTATTAACTCAATTGCGCAGATAGGTTCCTTCTTATCGCCGCTTATGATCGGATACTTACTGAAGCTGACCCAACAAAACTACGCCACCGCTTTCCTGTCGATCATTGCCTGCGCGGTCATCACCTGCCTGATCGCACTGTCCATTACTCATTCTACTGGCGCGGCTCAGGCCGAAACGACATCTAATGTATCCCAATAAAAGAGAGAAACGATGAACTACTTATCGATTATTGAACGTACGATTGAACAACAACGTGAACGTATTACCGCCGTTAGCGACAAGATCTGGGAATTTGCCGAAGTGCGCTATGAAGAAGCGCAGTCTGCTGAACTGATGGCGCAAGCGCTTGAAGACAATGGCTTTCAGGTCACACGAAAGGCTGGTGGCATCGATACGGCGTTTGTCGCCACCTACGGCAGCGGCGAACCGGTCATTGCTTTTCTCGGCGAATATGACGCCCTGCCCTCATTAAGCCAGCAGGCCAATTGCGATATTTTTTCTCCCGTCGTCGCTGCGGGAAACGGCCACGGCTGCGGGCATAACCTTCTTGGCGCAGGTGCGCTGGCAGCTGCGCTAGCGACCAAAGCCTGTATGCAAGAACTCGGCCTGGCGGGAACGGTGAAATACTTTGGCTGCCCGGCTGAAGAAGGCGGCGGCGGCAAGGCCTATATGGCGCGTGCCGGGCTGTTTGACGGTGTTGACGTCGCGTTCACCTGGCACCCGTGGGACGAGAATCTGGCCTACAACGCCAGAATGCTTGCGACTAACCAGGTGAAATATCTGTTTAAAGGCAAAAGCACCCACGCAGCATTCAGTCCGCACATGGGGCGCAGCGCGCTTGACGGCGTTGAGCTGATGAACGTTGGGGCCAATTTCCTGCGTGAACATATTATTCCTGAAGCGCGGCTCCACTACGCCATCACCAACGCGGGTGGCAACGCGCCAAACGTGGTGCAGTCTGAGGCCCATGTTCTGTACAAAGTACGCTCACCCAAAATGCAGGAAGTTCGAGAAATCACTCAGCGCGTTGACGATGTCGCTCGCGGCGCGGCGCTGATGACCGGAACGGAAGTCACCATTGAATTTGATGCGGCCTCGGCCGATCTTATCCCTAACGTCACCCTCGCCAGCGTAATGAACGAAGAGTTGCTCAAAACTGGCCCGGTCACCTTTAGCCCTGAAGAAAAAGCCTTCGCCCAGGCGATACAAGAGACCTTTTCTGAGGAAGAAAAGCGCAAAGTCGCCAAAAGGGGCCGCACGCTATCCGAAGACATCACGCCGTTTCGCCAGGAACCTGATTTCCTCAATGGCTCAACGGACGTTGGTGACGTGAGCTGGCTGCTGCCTGTCGGCCAGGTCTATATCACCACCTGCGCCTGGGGCACACCACCGCACTCATGGCAGATGGTTACCCAGGGAAAAACCTCCTACGCCCACAAGGGGCTGCTGCTGGCTGGTCGTGTGATGGCCGCCTCGGCAATTCGCGTTCTCACCACCCCAGCGATCATTTCACAAGCGAAGGAAGAACACCTTGAGCAAAGAGACCACGAAGAGTACCGCTCGCTAATTCCTCAAGACGCAAGGCCACGCTCACTAAACAGATAACTAATGCAAAGGCGGTTCCATACCGCCTTTATTCTAAAATGATGAGGCGCTAAAAATGAAAATGTATAAAAACACACTGCTTGCGGTGGTTATTCTTACGTCCGCAGCAGCCCCTGCGGCAGAAATATATAATAAGGATGGCAATAAATTAGATCTATATGGTAGCATTCGTGCTCGCCACTATTTTAGCGATGACACAACCATTGATGGCGATAATACCTATTTCAGATTAGGTATTAAGGGCATGACTAAAATTAATGACGAGCTCACCGGCTTTGGTCAATGGGAATATAATATTCAGGGAAATCGCGCG
The DNA here is from genome assembly GCF_040061795.1 of Klebsiella sp. GN_Kp190. Taxonomy (NCBI): domain Bacteria; kingdom Pseudomonadati; phylum Pseudomonadota; class Gammaproteobacteria; order Enterobacterales; family Enterobacteriaceae; genus Klebsiella; species Klebsiella sp. GN_Kp190. Next base: position 11,817 of record NZ_JBEAFN010000019.1, on the reverse strand, counting down.
GAATCTGACGGTTCAGACGGTACCAAAACCCGCTATGCTTATGCCGGGTTAAAATACGCTGACCTGGGTTCCATCGACTATGGAAGAAATTCCGGCGTGCTCTATGACGTCGCCAGCATAACCGACTATGCGCCAATCTTTGACATCATGACCGATAGCTATACCGATGGCTTTCTTACGGGCAGAGCCAACGGGCTGTTAACCTGGCGTAACACCAACTTCTTCGGCCTGAACGATAACCTTAAATTCGCTCTGCAATATCAGGGAAAGAACGGATCCGGGAGTAACAATAGCAGCCGTTCAGTCTATGGTTCTAACGGTGATGGCGCAGGCGCATCGGTTAGCTACGATTTCGACTGGGGCGGCTCTCTGCTGGCCGCTTACGGCAACTCACGACGCACGGCGGAACAGGAGGCTTTGGCCTACGGTGGTGGTAAGCACGCGGAAATGTGGGCTACCGGTTTTAAATACGATTCTGGCAGTCTTTATGCGGCGGTAAAATATTCTCAAGGATATAATATTACACCTATCAAAAATTATGGCTATGCGAATAAAAGTGAAAACTTCGAAGTTTATACCCGCTATGTTTTTGATAACGGCATTATTCCCGGCATTGGTTGGTTCCAGTCGCGAGGAAAAGATATCGAGAATAGCGGTGATATCTATTTAATGAAATATCTCGATATTAACCTGTCCTGGTTCCTGAACAAGAATTTCTTTACCTATGTCGATTACAAAATAAATCAGCTGGATAAAAATACGCCTTTCAGTATTTCGACCGACGACACTTTTGGCGTTGGCATGACCTGGCAGTTTTAATATCCAGCCGCCACGCAAGCAGGTCCGGTCAACGAGCCCAGACCTGTTTCTGGTTTTTAATGTGCAAGATCTTCTGCGCCATAATCCCCGACAGGGGATGCGGTTGATAGCACGCTTCCAGATAATAATCCAGAGAAGAGGATTTTTAAGGATCCTCCAGCAGAATCACTCAGCACGGCTATCTCCCGATAGTCGCCCGATAAAAGCCTGCTTGCGCGCAGGCTTTTTGCTTATTCAGAATGGACGTAGCGATTAGCTGCCTTTATAGGTGGAGTAACCATACTGGCTGAGCAGCAGTGGAATATGCAGCTTTTCATTGGTGCGCGTGACGGTGAAGAGAACCGGGATCTCCGGGAAAAACGAGGCCAGTTTCTGTTTGCTGAAGTCATCGCCGGTTTTGAAGGTCACTTTATAAATCCCCGGCTGCATATCCCCTTCAGCTGGATAGAGCGATTTAATACGACCATCGTTGTCGGTGACGCCGGTGGCCAGCGCTGTCCATTTATTCGCCTGCTGTTTTTCAAGAGTAACCGTCACGCCCGATGAAGGCAGACCCGTCTGCTGATTGAGAATATGTACGCTGAGCGTCCCGACGGGGGCGCTAAATGCGGCTGGAGCGACGGACATAGCAGATAACAGAATCAGACTGGATAATTTTTTCACGATGTTTTCCCGTTGTGAATAATAACGTTCAAACGTTAGCACCCGGGCTGCTAAAATATATTCAACTTTTTGTGATAATCGCCTTAACGGAAGCAGGACGAGGAAAATAGCGAGCAGGGCAACAGCCCATTCGAAGTGATAGAATTATCTGAATATAAGGTGCATCCCTGGGGCGTGAATAAAGGCCCGCGCGCTTGCGCTATACTTATTTTCCTCCGCGTTCACAAAAGGAATTCACATGAAGATATGGCCAGTTCTGACGGGTGTGGCTATCGCCCTGACGCTTGTCGCCTGTAAATCCCCCACTCCGCCCAAGGGGGTCCAGCCGATAAATAACTTTGACGCAAGCCGTTATCTGGGGAAATGGTATGAGGTTGCCCGGCTCGAAAATCGTTTTGAACGCGGCCTTGAGCGGGTTACCGCAACGTATGGTCAGCGCAGCGATGGCGGCATCAGCGTGGTTAACCGCGGTTACGATCCGCGGAAACAGAAATGGAGCGAGAGCGAAGGTAAAGCGTATTTTACCGCAGCGCCAACCACCGCCGCGCTGAAAGTCTCCTTCTTTGGCCCGTTTTACGGCGGCTACAACGTGATCGCCCTGGATAGCCAGTATCAGTATGCGCTGGTCAGCGGTCCCGATCGCGGCTATCTGTGGATCCTGTCGCGCACGCCGACCATCCCGGAATCCATTAAGCAGGAGTATCTGCGCATCGCGCGGGATCTCGGCTTCCCGGTAGAAAAATTAGTCTGGGTGAACCACGGGTAACAGGCTGAATCCACACTATCTTCAGCGAACCAACGAGCTGAAGATAGTGTGGCGATAAGGCTGGAAGAGGATAAATAATTAGTGCGATGACGGCTGGCTGGAGTCGGCCGCCTCTTCTGCGGTTTTAGCGGGAGCGATACTCTCTTTAATCTCTTTGGTTTTATTCGCCGCATCGTTGGCCAGGTTATTGGCATCAACAATCGCGCTGTCTTTAATTTTTCCCGCTTCCTGCACGATTTGGTCGCTTTTCTGCCGGGCATCCTGCTTCACGGCATCAGCCTGGGCCTGGGCTTGCTGAGCAATAGCTTCCGCTTTTTTATCCGCTTCCGCCTTGATGCTGGAGGCCTGGCTGCTGAGATTGTTCGCCTCATCCGCCGCCTGTTTTTTTATCGCATCAATGTGTTTATCCGCTTCATCCTTAATTGCTTCGGCTTTATCGGACGCCGCCTCTTTAATTTGCTGCGCGTTATCTTTTGCTTTATCCAGATTTGCATCAACTTTTGATGAATCATCACAGCCGGCGAGAATTAAGCAAACGGCAGAAGCGATCAGCGTTTTACTCCAGAGTTTCATAGTCATTCCTTTATTTATTAATATCAGCGTATCGGGGAAGTCATCGCCGCAGGGTTGCCAGGATAATTCTCATAACAATGATGTCATGAAATTATTTAGCCCCAATACTTAGCCCTGCATCCCTTTATTTATAATCGCTAACCAGGCAGAGTCAAGTTCCTGCGCCACTCCCCCGGCGAGGGCTGACGTAAAAAACCCGGGCGGCTGCCCGGGTTGGTCACTGAAAAAAGAGTTTAGGCGGTGACGGCTGATTTTGTCAGCGTTGGGCCGGCTAACGCCAGCCGCGCGCCGGCATCGGTATCGGTATATTGCTTAAAGTTATCCATAAACAGTTGCGCCAGACTCTCGGCCTTCTCCTGCCATTTGTCGGCAGAAGGCCAGCCGCTACGCGGGTCAAGCAGCGCGCTGTCCACGCCAGGCACGCTTTGCGGGATAGCGAGACCGAATACCGGTACCGTTTCTTCGCGAAGCTCGCCGGTGGTCCCGTTTAAAATCGCGCTGATGATATTGCGCGTGTCGCGCAGCGAAAGGCGCTTGCCTTCGCCGTTCCAGCCGGTGTTAACCAGCCAGGCCTCGGCGCCGGCCTCCGCCATTTTGGCCGCCAGAACGCTGGCGTACTGCGTCGGGTGCAGCAGCAGGAACGCCGCGCCGTAGCAGGCAGAGAACGTTGGCGTGGGCTGAGTAATGCCGCGTTCGGTACCGGCCAGCTTCGAGGTAAAGCCAGACAGGAAGTGATACTGCATCTGCTCGGTCGTCAGACGGGATACCGGCGGCAGGACGCCAAAGGCATCGGCGGCAAGGAAAATCACCTTCGACGGATGGCCCGCACGCGACACCGGTTTCACGATGTTTTCAATATGCGATAGCGGATAAGAGACGCGGGTATTTTCGGTCTTGCTGCCATCGGCGTAATCCACGCTGCCATCGGCTCTGACCACCACGTTTTCCAGCAGCGCGTTACGACGAATCGCGCGATAGATTTCCGGCTCGGCCTGCGGGTCAAGATTAATCGTCTTGGCATAGCAGCCGCCTTCGAAGTTGAACACGCCGTCATCATCCCAGCCGTGCTCGTCATCGCCGATCAGCTGACGCAGCGGATCGGTGGAAAGCGTGGTCTTACCGGTGCCGGAAAGACCGAAGAACAGGGCCACGTCCCCCGCTTCACCGCGGTTCGCCGAGCAGTGCATCGAGGCGATGCCCTGCTGCGGGAGCAGATAGTTCATCACCGAGAAGAGGCCTTTTTTCATCTCGCCGCCGTACCAGGTGCCGCCGATAAGCTGAATTTTTTCGCTCAGGTTAAACGCGACAAAGTTCTCGGAGTTGAGCCCCTGCTCCTGCCATTTATCGTTGGTGCAGCCCGCACCGTTGAGGACGACGAAGTCCGGCGTAAATTCAGCCAGCTCCTCTGCGCTCGGCCCAATAAACATGTTTTTGACAAAGTGCGCCTGCCAGGCCACTTCGGTGACGAAGCGGACGCCCAGGCGCGTTGCCGGGCTGGCGCCGCACCACGCATCAACGACATATAATTTCTTGCCGCTCAGCTGTCCGGCGACCAGCGCCTTCAGATCTGCCCATATCTCGGTGGATAGCGGCTTATTGTCGTTGCGGCCAAGGCCGGAGTCGGCCCACCAGACGGTGTCACGCGTCAGATCGTCCCTGACAATATATTTGTCGCGCGGCGAGCGCCCGGTAAAGATCCCGGTATCCACGGCAACGGCCCCGGACTCGGTCATGACGCCGCGCGCCGCGCCGGTTAATTCCGGGCTGGTTTCATGCGCAATCAGCAAGTCGTAATCGGGGTTATAAAACAGCTCGCTGCTCTCCTGAATACCGAGCGAAAGAAGAGCGTCTTTTACTGATTCAATACGTGACATGGCACTCCTGACAAACTATTGGCTGGATAAGATGCTATTAGGGTATTTCAACCTGTCAGCTAAGCGGATGGATTTATTTTAATAAAAAAACCATCGTGAAATTAAATAAACAGGATGAACAGACCAGAGCCGGCGATGTAAAATCGTGCTCGTGTAGGGTGTCGCCTGAACTTTAGAAATATCGTTTGCACGAATAAGTCATAAGCTAACTCTGCAAAAAATGTTAACACCTGTAGATAATTATGTTAATTGCATAGTTTCTATACGTCATGCTAAAATTGCATAGCTATTATTGCAGGGCAGAGGAACGGATCGGTGCTGGCGAATCTTGAAGTAAAATGGCTTTACGATGTGATTGCCCTTGAGGAATCCAGAAGCTTTACCCTGGCGGCAAAAAGCCGCAATATTTCCCAGTCCTCCTTCAGCCGCCGCATCCAGGCGCTCGAGGCGTCGCTGGGCTTCAGCATCTTCGACCGTTCGGCAAACCCGCTGCAGCTGACCAACCGCGGGAAGATTTTTGTCGGCTATGCGCGAAATATGCTCGACGACATGGACTTCCAGATTAGCCGAATTAAAGGGCTGAACAACACCACCCAGAAAATAAGAATCGACGCGGCGCCGTCGCTTTCCGTTTTATTACTTCCGGAAATCATCGCCGGTTATACCGACCGAAAGAATAAAACTTTTCATGTTGAATCGATTAACGTCAACGATGCGGTGTTCAACCTGAAAGAAGGCAAAAGTGATTTTATCCTGTCATTTTATAATGAAGAGCTGATGAACTATCCGTTTATCAATCACAAAATTTTTGACTCGGCGCTGCACCTCGTTTCTCCCTGCGATAAACACGGCAGGCCGCTTTTTCATTTACACCGCGGGGTGCTGCCGCTGATGAAATACGCCAACGACAGCTATATGGGGCGCCAGGTGAATCAGGTGATCGACCGCAAGCCGGAGATCACCTTCTCGCTGACCTTTGTCTCCTCGATGAGCGAGCTATTAAAACGCATGATCCTCAACGGCGACGGCGTGGGCTGGCTGCCGCAGTACTCTATCAAGCGCGAGCTTGAGGAGGGCCGCCTGACGATTATGGATGAGAGCCTGTCGCTGCCGATCGGCGCCTATATTTACCGCTCCGGCGCGCGGCTCAACCAGTCAGCCGAGCGCTTCTGGCAGCATATTAAGTCTATGAATACCGTGACCGCATAACTCGCATGGCGGCGGGAAATTCGCTATCATCCGCATCCACTCCCTCTCCGTGCAGCCTGATGTCTACGATTATCGATACCTTTATCGCCCCGCCGTGCCACGCTGAAATCGACATCCTCTACGAGGATGACCATCTGCTGCTGATCGATAAACCCTCGGGCCTGCTGAGTCTGTCGGGGAAAAATCCGCGTAATCTCGACTCGGTGCATTATCGGCTGGTACAGCGGTTTCCCGGCTGCACTCTGGCGCATCGTCTTGATTTCGGCACCTCCGGACTGATGGTGATTGCGCGCAACAAGGCCATCAACGCCGCGCTCTGCCAGCAGTTCAGCCAGCGTGCGGTGAGCAAAGTCTACAGCGCGCTGCTGTGCGGGCATCTGGCGGATGATGAAGGAACCGTTGACGCTCCGATAGCCAAAGATCCGGCGCTGTTTCCGCTGATGACGATTTGCCCGCGCCGCGGCAAGCCTGCCCGCTCCGGCTATCGGGTGGTTGAGCGCCTGCGCTATCAAGGTAGCGTGCCGGTGACGCGGGTCCAGCTGACGCCGGAAACCGGCCGCACCCATCAGCTGCGTATCCACTGCCAGTGGCTTGGCCACCCTATTCTGGGCTGCGATCTGTACGGCGGTCTGTTGCTTCCGGGAACAGAACAGGCGCCGCGTCTGATGCTGCACGCCAGCGAACTGCATTTCGTGCATCCGGTTAGCGGAGAGCGGATCGATGCGATAAGCCCCAGCGGGTTTTAACTCGCCCGCTCGCCAGCCCTTTTACCGAATCTCTCCCGCACGCTGATTGACGTCGCCGCTTTAATTCGAATCGCGGCATTGCAAATGCAAATATCATATTTGCTCGTTAATCACCGCCTCTGTAGCTTGTGCTCTATTCATGCTTTTCATGAAAGAACATTCAGGGCGCAACGGCTTTATGATTAAACTCGATAATATTCGCAAGACCTACCCCGGCAGCGCGCATGCGGCTATTCGCGGCCTTAACCTGGTGATTAATAGCGGCGAACTGTGCACTTTCGTTGGCCCCAGCGGGTGCGGAAAAACAACCATTCTGCGGATGATTAATCAGCTGGATATTCCTGACGCCGGTGACGTATACGTTCAGGGCGTTAAGCTTGCCGCTGCCGATATTATTCAGGTGCGCCGCCAAATTGGCTTTGTCATGCAAAGCGCCGCCCTCTTTCCGCATCGTACGGTCGCGCAAAATATAGCCACGGTTCCGCGCCTTCTCGGCTGGAGCAAAAAGCATATCCAGGCGCGCATCGACGAATTAGTGGATTTGATGTCTCTCGACCGCAACGTCCTGCCCCGCTATCCGCACCAGCTTTCCGGCGGCCAGCAGGGGCGCGTAGCGATCGCCAGAGCGCTGGCCGCCGATCCGCCTATTCTCCTGATGGACGAACCTTTCGCCGCCATCGACCCGGTGGTTCGCGAGCGCCTGCAGGACGAGCTGCTGTTGCTGCAACAGCGCCTGCGCAAAACGATCGTCCTGGTGACCCATGATATCAATGAAGCGATTCGCCTTGGCGATAGAATCGCTATCTTCCAGGAGGGCGGCGAGCTGGCGCAGTTCGCCACGCCTGACCATATTTTGTCGCATCCGGCCAGCGACTTTGTGCGCCGTTTTATCGGCCCCGAACCGAATCTGCAGCGGCTGGGGAGAATTCAGGTCGGACAGCTCCCGCGCCATGACGTGCCGCTTATTGATGAGAGCCTCTCCCCCATCGCCAGCCCGCATCCGCCGGTCGCCAGTCCGCTGCGCCTGGTGCTGGACAAAAAACGGCGTCCGCTGAACTGGTTCGATCCGGTTAAGCGCCGCACGCTGCCGGTCGACGCGCCGCTGGCGGCCATCAACACGCTGCGCTTTGCCTACAGCGCACTGCTGGATGCGCCCGGCGGCGTAGTGGTTCATGTCGATACCGACGGTGAATATCAGGGCAGTATCTCCCACGCTCTGCTGCAGAACGTGCTGGAAGGCCGCGTGGATCTTCGCCGCTATGATTGACTGGCCGTGGATCCTCGACAACAAAATCATGATCGGTGAACTGCTCTGGCAGCATATACAGCTGGTGATCGTTTCGCTGTTTTTCGGCACCCTCTTCACCGGCGTATTGATTAGCCTGACGCTGCGCTGGCCCGCGGCCGCCCAGCCGCTGATCTACCTGTGCGGGATACTGTTCACCATCCCGTCTCTGGCGCTGTTTATTCTATTACTGCCGTTTACCGGACTGTCGCTGATGACCTCAATCATCGGCCTGACGCTCTACTCGCTGCTGATCCTGCTGCGCAACGTTATCGCCGGAATAGAGAAACTCCCGGCGACGGTGCTGGAGTCGGCGCGCGCGCTGGGCTATACCCGCTGGTTTCGTTTTGTCGATATAGAGCTGCATCTGCTGCTGCCCTCGCTGTTCGCCGGGTTACGCATCGCTTCGGTGACGCTGGTCGGGCTGGTGACGGTCACCGCCTTAATTGGCCAGGGCGGTCTCGGGCAGCTTCTGTTAGCCGGGTTTAACCAGAACTTTGTCACGCCTATCGCGGTCAGCCTGGTGCTCAGCGTTGCGCTATCTCTGCTGTTGGATTCGCTGATTGCCCGCGTCGGCTATTGGCTAACGCCGTGGGCCCGCTAATGGATATCCTGCAAGCAACATTTCACTGGTTATTACAACCGCAGCACTGGACAGGCGATGCGGGAATATTACTTCGCCTGCGCGAGCATCTTTATTATGTGCTGATCAGCATCGTCGTTGCCTCGGCGATTGCGCTGCCGCTGGGGATTATTCTCGGCTACTGGCGCAAGGGCGCGTTTGTGATTATTAATCTGTTTAATATTGGTCGCGCCATTCCCTCTTTAGGTTTAATTCTTTTATGCATTATTGTGTTTGGCTTTAATGATATTCCGGTCTTTACCGCGCTGGTGGCGATGTCGATTCCGCCGATCCTCACCAACGCCTGGGTTGGCATTTATCATGCCGACCGTCAGCTGTGCGATGCGGCAAAAGCGCTGGGCATGACGCCACTCCAGAGCCTGTGGCAGCTGCGGATACCGCTCGCCGCGCCGCTGATACTCGCCGGCCTGCGGACCGCGCTGGTACAGCTGATCGCGACCGCCGTCGTCGCCGCCTACGCCGGCCTTGGCGGCCTCGGGCGCTTTCTGATCGACGGACTTGGCCAGCGCGATATTCCCCAGGTCATTGCCGGTTCGCTAGTGGTATCGCTGCTGGCCATCGGCTGCGAGCTGCTTTTTTCATTACTCTCCCGGCGCATCGTTCCGGCGCCGGTCACGCAAATAAATTAATTTCCCAACAACAAAAAACCACCTGCAGGTAAAGAGGTATTATGAAGCAGCTATTTAGCATTTCCGCGCATCGTCGCCGCTTGCGTCTTTCGGTATTCACCGCGGGATTATTAAGCTTAAGTTTTAACGCCCTGGCGCAGGACGTCACCATTGGCGGAGCGAATTTCACCGAAAGTTCAATCCTTGCCAATATTTACGCCAGCGCGCTAAAGAAAAACGATATTGCGGTGAAAACCCGTCTTAATCTCGGCAATCGCGAGATTATTATTCCGGCGCTGCAGAGCGGCGAAATTGATATTGTTCCGGAATATCTCGGTGCCCTGCTGAACTATTATGACGGCAAAACGCTGGCTACCAGCCAGAGCGACGTTAGCGCTGAGTTAGCCAAAGCGCTGCCGGCGGACTTTACGCTGCTTACCCCCTCCCCGGCCTCGTCCATTACCGCCTGGGCCGTGCGCGCGGAAACGGCAAAAAAATATCACCTCAGCAAGCTTTCCGACCTGCAGCCCGTGGCACATCAGCTGACTATCGGCGGCCCGCCGGAATTCCCGGTGCGCGCCCTGGGCCTGCCGGGCCTTAAGCGCGTCTACGGGCTTGAATTTAAGGCGGTGAAATCTCTGGATATGGGCGGGCCGCTGACCCGTCTGGCGCTGAACTCCGGCAAAATCGACGTCGCCACGGTCGTCTCTACTCAGGGCAACCTCGCGAAAGAGGATTGGGTGGTCCTGGAGGATGATAAGCATGAGCAGCCGAGCCAGAACGTGGTGCCGCTGGTGCGCAAAGCCAGCCTGACGCCGAAAATCAGCGAAGTGCTCAATGAGGTCTCCGGCAAGCTGAACAACGCCGCGCTGATCGAACTTAACCAGCAGGTCGATCTGCAGCATAAAGATCCGGCGGCGGTGGCCGAACAGTGGGTCAAAACGCACCTCAACGGCAACTGATTGCCGCCATGCCAGGGAAGGCATCACCTCCAACTGAGCCGAGAAAATGCCAAATAATCCTATGATCCTGAACCTTTTCTTCTTCAATCCCCAGGGTGACTACCGCTTTTCCTGGCGTCACCCGCAGGCGCCGGAGAAGGAAATTTTCAGCCTCAAGTACTATGCCGATCTGGCCCGTAAAGCGGAGGCCGCGACGCTCGACGCCATTTTTATCGCCGACCATATCGCTATCTGGGACACGGTGCCCAGCGGCTTAACCCACTACGCTAACGCCCGGCTGGAGCCCATCACTCTCCTCTCGGCGCTGGCGGCGGTGACGGAACATATCGGCCTGATGGGCACGGCGTCCACCTCTTATAACGAGCCCTATAATCTCGCCCGCTATTTTGCCTCCCTCGATTTTCTCAGCAACGGGCGGGCCAGCTGGAATATCGTCACCTCATGGCTGGAGGAGGAGGCGGCCAACTTCGGCCTTGACCACCTGCCGCAGCACGGCAGCCGCTACCAGCGCGCCGGTGAGTTTATTGATGTGGTCACTCAGCTGTGGGACTCGTGGGAAGACGGCGCGGTGCGCTATGACAAAGCCAGCGGGCTGTTTGCCGATTCCAGCAAGGTGCATCATCTTGATTTCGCGGGCGAGTTCTTCCGCGTGCGCGGGCCGCTGAACGTCCCTCGCCCGCCGCAGGGGCACCCGGTCCTGGTGCAGGCCGGCTCGTCGGAGGCGGGTAAAAACCTCGCCGCCGCCTGGTCAGATATGCATTTTGTGTTTATCAAATCTATCGCTGAGGGGCTGGCCTACCGCGAAGAGATGAACCAGCGTTTGCGCAGCCACGGCCGGGATCCGGCGCATTTCAAAATCATCGCCGGCGTTTTACCGGTGGTGGTGAATTCAAACGCGGAAAAGGAAGAGCGCCAGCGGCTTAACGAGCAGCTAATGAGCGACCAGATGGCCATCGACCTGCTCTCTTCCTATCTGCGCATGGATTTATCCGCATATCCCGTCGACCAACCGCTGCCGCCGCTGCCGGAGGAAGAGACCTTTGATGGGATCCGCACCGCCCTCAGGCTGATTCGTGATTACGATCCGCAGTTGACGATCCTGGCGTTGGGCAAGCTGCTGTTGCAAAGCTCCGATAGCTGGCTGCTCATCGGCAGCGCCGAGGAGATCGCCAGCGCGCTGACGGAAACCTGGCGCGCCGGCGCCGCCGATGGTTTTAACCTGATGTTCCCGCTGCTGCCGGGGGACTTCGACCGCTTCGTTGAGCAGGTAGTGCCGATTCTGCAGCGCAGCGGCGCGATGCGGGATCGCTATCCGACCGGCACGCTGCGCGAGAAGCTGGGTCTGCCGGTCGTCGAAAACCGCTTCGCCCGCGGGGATGGCAAACCGCTGGCTTCATAGCGCGGCTGTTCCCCGGTGGCGCTGCGCTGACCGGGCTACGGGTTCACAACCGTCTGCGGATCGGTAGCCCGGACAGGCGCAACGCGCCGCCTCCGGGGAAGGTGCTGTGTCTGAAACCTCGGTGCGGTTTCTCCCCGGCTTGCGCTGCGCTTAGCCGGGCTACGGGTTCACAACCGCCTGCGGATCGGTAGCCCGGACACGGCATCCGGACCGCCATCAGAGAGAACTGGCCGGTTCTTTCTGACGGAGTAATCATACAAGCCCGGACAG
>NZ_JBEAFN010000018.1:0-48576 GCF_040061795.1 Klebsiella sp. GN_Kp190 | reverse complement strand
CGCTGAACCCGTAGCCCGGGCAAGGCGCTTTGCGCCGCCCCCGGGAGCGGTGTGCGGTGCGGCTGGATTTCCCGGAGGCGATGCTGCGCATCTGTCCGGGCTACCGGCCCGTAGACAACGCTGAACCCGTAGCCCGGGCAAGGCGCTTTGCGCCGCCCCCGGGAGCGGTGTGCAGTACGGCTGGATTTCCCGGAAACGATGCTGCATATCAGTAAGGACGACAGAAACAAAAAAGCCTGCTCGTTGAGCAGGCTTTTCGAATTTGGTCGGTGATAGAGGATAACTCGCCACTACGTGGCTCGCCCTGCGGGCCGTTGCTGACGCAACGTTCTCTCGCTCCGCTCGAGTCGAACCTCTACCCCCGGAGGTTCTCATCCTCACAAACCTCAGATGCAAAAAAGCCTGCTCATTGAGCAGGCTTTTCGAATTTGGTCGGTGATAGAGGATTCGAACCTCCGACCCCTTCGTCCCGAACGAAGTGCGCTACCAGGCTGCGCCAATCACCGAATGCGGGCGCATCTTACTGCTGCGATACACACCCGTCAATGCCTTATTATGAAAAAGTCGCTCAAGCGGCGAGAAACTCGCCACTCTGCTACTCCTTCTTCGCCGCAGCGTCAGGAACGTGGCACCAGTTGTTATATTGGTTAATCCCGCCGTCCGGCGAAGTATAGCCAAGGCAGCCCATAATAGTGTCATACAGCTCTACGTGACGACGCGGTACCTTCATGGCCGCCTGCTGCTTCAGGTGCGCAAAAGAAGCTGCGTGGTCGGGCGACGCCAGATACTTATCCGACATCCACACCAGCATCGGCACGCGGAACTGCTCCGGCGGCGCCATCTTGCGCGGCGTACCGTGCAGGTGTTCGCGCTCGTTGATAGACTCGCCATGGTCGGCCGCATAGAAAACAATCGCCTTCTTGTCCCGCAGCTGATCCAGCACGCTGACGATAAAGTGATCGACGTAGGTCACGCTGTTATCGTACGAGTTAATCAGCTCAGCCTTCGAGCATTTATTATCGACGCCGACGCACTCCGGCTTCCACTGCGCAAAGCTGCGCGGATAGCGCTGGGTATAGTTAAAGTGCGATCCTTTGGTATGCAGAATAATCAGGTGCTTACCATTGGGATTCTTCGCCAGACCGCGCTTCATCTCATCCACCAGCAGCATGTCGTCAACGCTCTTGCCGCGGTTACTCGGCTCAGCGCCAATCTGCTCGCGATAGGCGATATTGTTCGCCATCGTGTTGCTGTAGAACCACATCTCGCTCTGCATGGCGTACAGGTTGCCGGTAAAGCCGAGCTGGTGCAGGACGGCAAAGACGTTCTGTTCTTTCAGCGTCCGCTGCGGGTTATCATCCGCCCCGCCCTGACGAACGAACATACAGCGCAGCGACAGCTTAGTAGCGGTATCGCAGGAGTATCCGCGGAAAGCGACCAGGTTTTTCTCCTGCGCCAGCTTAGGCGTGGTATTGCGGCTATAGCCCAGGATGCCCATATGGTCCCAGCGGGTGGTTTCGCCGATGATAAACACCACGTAAGTATCATCCAGCCCTTGCGGCTCAACGTAGGTGAATTTTTTCGCCGGATTGATCAGGGATTTATTATCGGAAGACTCGTCCACCTGCGCCCACGCGTAAAGCCCCAGCGCTGATAGCCAGTTAGACGGCAGATAGGAGTTAGCCACCACCCCGCCATAGCTTGGCAGATCGACTTCGGAACTGCGCTCAAAGTTCTTCTGACGAACCTCCAGCAAGCGAATAGGCCCCCAGACCATCAAGCCAGCCAGCAGCACGATAGTAATATTCTTCATCCGCTGGCCGGGCGTACGAATTTGACGCAGCAGGGTGAAGCGACAGCGGTTGCTCCAGATAAGCACCAGCGGCAGCGCGCTCATCAGCACCAGCCAGAGAATCAGGTGCCAGCCGATAACCTCTCTGGACAAGTCGATGTCAGTGGTCATCACCGAGGCAATAATCCCGTAGCCGATCACCACGTTCAGGAAGGTCATGTAATAGCTGGCGGCGGCGGAGAAGAGTACGACGATGGTCGCGAGAATACGCCAGACCCGGCGGCCAAACAGCGACAAAATACGCAGCAGAAAGAAGGTGACCAGAAAGGTCCCTATCAGCTCAACTGCACCTGAGAGTCCTTTCCAGATGGTAAACTCCTGAGCGTACCCCTCGAAGCGGCGGAAGAATACGGCGGCGTTCATAAACCAGCCGATGTACAGCGCCAGCCAGATACTGAGCTTCAGCTGCGTCATCGTTTTAATGTATTTCATGCAAAAAACCTGGAAAACGAAGAGATAAAACCGCCCGACTTAAGCGATATAAGTAAGCAGGTTAATAAAGTGCGTTTAGCTTGGTTATAAGAAACCTCTACAAAGCGCGATAAGTAGACCACAGCGGAAGGAAAAAGTATCAGGAGGGAATGTGATCCAACCAAACATTTACAAAACATTTGGTTGGATTGGCACTATTAGCTTAGGGAATTAATCATCGGGGCCGGGATAACACCCGGTTTCAGGCGTGAGCCTGGTGGTAAATTTCACTTTTCGGCTGGCGAATCGTTGTCGAAAGCGCCAGAGAGAGAATCAGCAGCGCAAAAATGACGCAGAAGGTCACGTAGAAACCGCCGAACAGGGAAGCAATCAGCGAACCGCAGATGCTGCCGATACCAAAGCCGAGATAAATCACGCCGTAGTTTTTCGCCAGGTTATTGAGGCCAAAGAACTCGCTGACCAGCGACGGGAAGACGGTAATCGTACCGCCGAAGTTAAAGGCCACGCAGGCGATAGCGGCGAAGAACGTCATGGCGTTCAGCGGAGCGAACAGCAGCGCCGCCATACCGATAAGCGAGACAACCTGTCCGATGGTAATCACCCGGATGCGGGACATTTTATCGGACAGAATGCCCAGAACCAGGCGCCCGCTCAGGTTAGCGATAGAGATCACCGTCACCGCGTTGGCGGCCGTCGCAACATCGAGGTGCACCATCCCCTGGGCGATATCTTTCGCCACGCCAATCACGTACAGGCCGCTCATGCAGGCGGTCAGGAACATCACCGCCAGCATCCAGTACTGAGGTTTACGCATCGATTCGGCGAGGGTGAAGTCGTTTTCGACGACGCCGTTGTTGGCGGTAGCGGTGTGGTTCGGCGCGTCTGTCATCAGCGTCGCGCCAAAAACGATCATCACCAGCACGATAGCGCCCCAGATAATAAAGGTTTTTTCCAGGCCGACCGTCGCCAGCAGATGGGAGTCAATAAATTTAAAACCCAGGCTGCCAAGCCCGTAAGCACCGATGGAAAAAGCCGAAATCAGTCCCTTACGTTCCGGGAACCATTTGACGCAGTTCGACAGCGTCAGCAAATAGCCAGCACCGTCGGCCAGCCCAACCAGCAGACCCGCGCTCAGCCACAGCATCATCAGGCTGTTTGAATGCGCGGTAAGGAAGAATCCGAGGCCCAGCAGGACGCCGGAAGCCATGGTGACGCGTTTAACGCCGAAACGTTCCTGTAATTTACCTGCCACGGATGAAGAGAGCGCCAGGCCGAGGCTTAACAGGCCGAATGAAAACGCCACCTGGCTTACCGGTTCGTCCAGCTTGGCGGAAAGCGAACTATTGAACAAACTCCATGTATAAACCGATCCCAGCGCAAATTGCGTAATGATAGTGCCGAGCAGCGTAAGCCAGCGGGTGTATTGACGGTTTGCAGCGTTCATAGCAGTTGTCCTGAATAATTAACTGCCGCCACCATAACGAAGTCCCCTGTAAGTCTGGGGAAAAAAGGCATGAGCTGCCGCTACCGCGGAATGAAATGCATTAAAGGCGGAATGAATGACATTGCAAAACATTCACGCCTTAACGATTTATCGAAAAGTTAGTGCCCGCTACCGCTGGAAGATGCGTCATTACTGTAATGATAAAGTAAATTAAACGTATCAACTATGCTACATATTTAGCCTGAATAACTCGAGTGGCAAATGGCGGCATGCCGCAGCCCCATCCGGGTGAGGCTCAGGGATGGGCCGGATCACAAGCGCCGCCAGCGTATCCGCAATAAATTAAAAATTGGCGCTCACGCCCATTAAATAGAGATAGTTTGCCCCGGTGGGTAAATTGTCCGCCTGGGACAGCGCCGCCCAGGCGGCAAGATGAGAGTTGAGCGACATATCTGCGCCCAGCGTCACGTCCCGCCAGGCACCGTCCTGCGCGCGGTTCGCCCCGCCGAAATCCGTCGTCAACTCCTGGTTATAGCTCACCTGAGCCCACGGATGTACGCCCCATAGCTTCTGATAATCAACCCGCCAGCCCAGCGTATTCACATAGCCGGTTCCGGCCGCATTGCGGGTAAGCGGCGGCGACGTCAGATCGGAATGTAAACTGGCGACCGGGCCGGACGTCATCCCCTCGGTCAGAGAGAAATTCCAGCCAACGCTCATACCGCGTGCGCTATCCACCGGAGAGACCGCCTGATTAAACGCCAGTCCGGAAGGATCGTCGGACGCATTTATCCGCTCCGCGAGAATATCTTCATAGCGCGGTTGGTGATCGCTGTCCCATGTATAGCGTTCCGCAGTATTACTTTTTGTATCGATAGCGATATATTCCTGTTGCCAGGCATTCGCCCCGGCAACACACGACGCCCAGACGGATACGCACGCCGGGACCAGGAATACCCGGAGGCCATTGCATTTCTTTATTATCATTAATGCGACTCCAAAAAGAGCCGAAACGGCAAGGTTGCTGTGTTTTTTTTATGGGTGTCCTATCCCTGCTTGGGGAATAATAACCCTGTATTAACTATTATCTTTATCTTTCAGCCGTCAAGTTGAACGACTGAGTTTTTATCACAAAAGGGAGAGACAGATGCAACGTTGCGGATGGGTCAGTCAGGATCCTTTATACATTGAGTACCACGATAAGGAGTGGGGCGTTGCTGAAAAGAATCCCCGCAAGCTGTTTGAGATGATTTGTCTCGAAGGCCAGCAGGCCGGACTGTCGTGGATCACCGTGCTGAAAAAGCGTGAAAACTACCGCCGCGCTTTTCACCAGTTTGATCCGGTTCGCGTCGCGGCAATGGACGAAGAAGACATTGAACGTCTGGTTCTCGACGCCGGTATTATTCGCCATCGCGGTAAAATTCAGGCCATCATCGGCAACGCCCGCGCCTTCCTGGCGATGGAAAAAAATGGCGAACCTTTCGCAGATTTCGTCTGGTCATTCGTCGATAATCACCCCCAGGTGACGGCCGCCGCCACGCTGGCGGAGATCCCGACAACCACCCCGGCTTCTGACGCATTGTCGAAAGCGCTGAAAAAACGGGGCTTTAAGTTTGTCGGCTCCACTATCTGCTACTCCTTTATGCAGGCCTGCGGTCTGGTCAACGACCACGTCATCGACTGTTTCTGTCGCTCAGGAGGCCAGGATGATTCGTAACTGGGACGCTAACGAAACCGGCCCGCTGCTCGAGCTGTGGCTTGAGAGTACGATCCACGCGCATCCGTTTATCGCCGAAAGCTACTGGCATGACAGCCTGGCGGTAGTGCGCGACGTTTACCTGCCCTCCGCGCAAACCTGGGTATGGGAGCAGGACGGCGTGCTGAAGGGTTTTATCAGCGTGATGGAGTCACGCTTCATCGGCGCGCTGTTCGTCGCGCCGGATGCCGCCAGGCAGGGTATCGGCAGCGCGCTGATCGGCGAAGTCAAAAAACACTACGGTTGGCTAACCCTTGAGGTATACCAGAAAAACGTTCAGGCGGTGAATTTCTACCATGCGCAGGGCTTCCGCATTGAAGACTGCGCATGGCAGGATGAAACCCAGCATCCGACCTGGATTATGCATTGGTCGGCGGATCAAATGCCGTCAGCGTAAGCTCGGGCCCGGTATACTTTTCCAGCCAGGCCAGCGCCGTATTTCCGGCGCAGCCGTTACCCAGCCGCGATGTCGGAATATCTTTGGTCAGCACGTTCACCGCACCGTTTTTGCAAATTCCCGCCTGAGAGTCGAGATCGGGCCATGCTCCTTCGTGCAAGCAGATAACCCCGGGACGAATGCCGTCGGTCACTACCGCGCCGGCCAGCACCTGGCCGCGTGAATTCCATACCCGCACCAGATCGCCATCGGCGATATTGCGCGCCTGCGCATCGCGCGGATGAAGGGTTAACGGTTCACGACCCGCCACCGCGTACTGTTCGCGCAGCGACGTATGGTTGAGCTGGCTGTGGAGGCGGTGAGCCGGATGCGCTGACAGCACCTGGAGCTGGCCTTCCTGCGCATTGCCGTGCCATTCGTCCGGCTCCAGCCACATCGGGTGCGGCGGGCAATCCGGATAAGCAAACCCGGCGATGGTCGGCGAGTGAATCTCAATTTTACCGCTGGCGGTTTTCAGCGGATTCGCCTGCGGATCGGCCCTGAAGGCGGCAAAGCGGGCGAAGCGCGCGTTTTCGGGGTTCTCCGGCATTTCAATCAGCTGATTATCCTGCCAGAACTGGGCGAACGGCGGCAGCGTAACCTGCTGCGCCGCCCCGCGCTGGGCGGCAATCTGGTAAAACGTCTCCAGCCACTGCAGATCGTTTTTACCCTCGGTGAAGCGCTCCCGCCCGCCCGCTTCCCAGCGCTCGCTGAGGTCGGCGAAGACCTCGAAATCATCGCGCGCTTCATCGCGCGGCGCGACCACCCGCTTCATCGGCACCAGATGCTGGTTGCTGTAGTCGCCGGTCATGGTCATATCGTTGCGTTCAAATGAGGTCGTCGCGGGCAGCACGATATCGGCATGGCGCGCCGCGGCGGTCCAGAAGCATTCGGAAATGACGATAAGCTCCGGTTTTTGCCAGGCGCGGATCAGCCGGTTGGTATCCTGATGGTGGGTAAAGTTGGCGCCGCCCGCCCACCAGATAAAGCGGATATCCGGGAAGCGGCGTTCCATACCGTTATGTTGATAAGACGCCCCGGGGTTTTCCAGCGCTTCAACGATACGCGCGACCGGGATTTTTTCCACTGCATCGGTCCCGCCCGCCACGCTGCCCTGCATTGAGGCCAGCACCGCCGCGCGGCGCGTAGGGTTGCCGCCGTTGGCAAAGTGATAGGAAAGGCCAAAGCCCCCGCCCTGGGTGCCTATCTGGCCGAGCATGGCGGCGAGGGTCACCAGCATCCAGTGTTTTTGTTCGCCAAACTGCTGGCGCTGCATTCCCCAGCCGGACATCAACATGGTGATGTTTTCGTGGAAAAGTTGTGCCAGTTCGCGAATTTTCTCCGCGCTAATGCCGCAGATCGCCGCCGCCCATTCCGCCGTTTTTGCCGTTCCGTCGCTCTCCCCGGTCAGATAGCGGGCGAAAACGTCATAGCCGCTGGTGCAGCGGGCCAAAAACGCGTCATCCTGCCAGCCGTTTTCCACCAGCGTATGGGCGATACCGAGCATCAGCGCCACGTCGGTGCCCATATGCGGGGCGATCCACTCCGCCGCGTCGCCAAAGAATTCCGCCGTTTCCGATCGCATGGGATCGATGCAGATCACCCGCTTCCCACTCTGACGCAGACGATCGAACCACGGGATGCCCTGCTCATCGGAAGCGTTCCAGGCAATTTTTAGCGTATTTAATGGGTTAGCGCTCCACAGCACCACGACATCGCTATGTTCCAACACCATTGGCCAGCTGGTCTGCTGCTGATAAACCTCATTACCGCCAACCACGTACGGCATGATCGCCTGGGCCGCGCCGGTAGAATAATCGCCCAGATGCCCGGTATAGCCGCCCGCCAGGCTCATATAGCGCTGGAGCAGCGTCGCCGCTTTGTGCAACACGCCATTTGAGCGCCAGCCGTAGGAGCCCGCAAAAATCGACGCCGGGCCGTAGCTTTCGCGAATGCGCCGGTGCTGGGCGTGAATCAGATCCAGCGCCTGCTCCCAGCTCACCCGCACAAACTCATCCTGCCCGCGCACGCCTTGTGGGCTTTCTGGCGAGGCGAGAAATCCCTTACGCACCATCGGATAACGTACGCGGGTTTTGCTATGCACCTGATCGCGCACTGCGGTTTGCAGCGAGTTGGGGAAAGGGGTATCAAGCGCCCCGCGCGAAGAGATGACGTTCTCGCCATCGGTTTCGACCAGCATTGGCCCCCAATGGGCTGCGGTCAGGATAGTTTTGGTAGCAGATGAGGTTGGCAATGCGGGCTCCTGGTCAGCGATAGCAGGTGTGGTGACGGCACGTTATTCAGCCGTTCAATGTTATTTACAAATTGAGATGCTCTCTGCGGAATTTTCTCCGGTTTCGGGCGTCATAATCAACCGTCACGGTCGCTGTGGCAAAGAATAAAAAGGATTAAGGAAATAAGATGAAAAAACGCGTACTCATGATTGCGGCTGTCGTTAGCGGCGCACTGGCCATTTCTGGCTGTACCACCAATCCCTATACCGGGGAGCGCGAAGCGGGTAAATCCGGGATCGGCGCGGGCATTGGTTCGTTAGTCGGCGCAGGCGTTGGGGCGCTCTCCTCTTCCAAACATGACCGCGGCAAAGGCGCGCTGATCGGCGCAGCGGCCGGCGCGGCGCTGGGCGGCGGCATCGGTTACTATATGGACGTGCAGGAAGCGAAGCTGCGCGAGAAAATGCAGGGAACCGGCGTAAGCGTGACGCGAAACGGCGACAATATCGTGCTGAACATGCCGAACAATGTGACCTTCGACAGCAGCAGCGCCAACCTGAAACCCGCGGGCGCCAATACCCTCACCGGCGTGGCGATGGTGCTGAAAGAGTATGAGAAAACCGCCGTTAACGTAGTGGGTTATACCGACAGCACCGGCAGCCAGGATCTGAACATGCGCCTCTCTCAGCAGCGCGCGGAGAGCGTCGCCAGCGCGCTTATTACCCAGGGCGTGGCGGCTAATCGCATCCGCACAACCGGTATGGGCCCGGCGAACCCGATCGCCAGCAACAGCACGGCGGAAGGCAAAGCGCAGAACCGCCGCGTTGAAATTACCCTCAGTCCGCTGCAGTAATGCCCTCTTTGCCCGGCGACTCGCCGGGCAAAATGCTTGATATAGCGAATTTTCGCGCTAAGGTGTGTGCAGATTTCAGCAAAGGAAGCCACCATGGCGAAAGCGGCGCGAGCAACCATTAGCGATGTGGCGAAAGCCGCAAAGACCGGCAAAACCAGCATTTCACGCTATCTGAACGGCGAGAAGCATCTGCTTTCCGACGATCTGCTGGGGCGCATTGAAAAAGCCATTGCCGAGCTCGACTATCGTCCCAGCCTGATGGCCCGCGGCCTGAAGCATGGCCGCACCCGGCTGATCGGCCTGATCATCGCCGATATCACCAACCCCTACTCCGTCAACGTGCTCAGCGGCATTGAAGCCGCCTGTCGCGAAAAAGGATTTACCCTGCTGGTATGTAATACCAACAATGAGCTGGACCAGGAGCTGCACTATCTCGACCTGCTGCGCAGCTATCAGGTGGAGGGGATCGTGGTCAACGCGGTCGGGATGCGCGAGGACGGCCTCAACCGCCTGCAGCAGTCGGCGCTGCCGATGGTGCTTATCGACCGCAAAATTCCGGAATTCGCCTGCGATGTCGTCGGCCTCGATAATACCCAGGCCGCCACCACCGCCACCGAACACCTGGTGGAAAAGGGCTTCGAAGCCCTGCTGTTCCTTAGCGAACCCCTCGGCTCGGTC
Organism: Klebsiella sp. GN_Kp190; assembly: GCF_040061795.1. Taxonomy (NCBI): domain Bacteria; kingdom Pseudomonadati; phylum Pseudomonadota; class Gammaproteobacteria; order Enterobacterales; family Enterobacteriaceae; genus Klebsiella; species Klebsiella sp. GN_Kp190. The sequence goes on along the minus strand of NZ_JBEAFN010000018.1, from coordinate 38,894 downwards.
AATACCCGCCGCGAGCGCCTGAGCGCGTTTCGCCAGACCCTCCTGCGCCATACCGGTATTGTCGCGGAAAACGCCGAAGTACCGTTGAACGATGGCGCGATGCTGGATAACGTCCTGCGTCACTTCCACTCCCACCATCGCGGCATGCGCAAGGCGGTGATTTCCGCCAACGGCGCGCTGACCCTGCAAGTGGCACGCTCCCTTAAACGCGTTGGCCTGATTTGGGGCAGCGATATCGGCCTGCTGGGCTTCGATGAACTGGAGTGGGCCGAGCTGGCGGGCGTGGGGATCACCACGCTCAAACAGCCGACCTGGCAGATTGGCTTCGCCGCCGTCGAGCAGGTGGTGCGTCGGATTGAAGGCAGCAACGACCCGGTCTGCGAACGGGTGTTTTCCGGCGAGCTGATCGTCAGAGGCTCCACCTCCCGCTAACGATCCTTCGTGATGGCGATCATAAATTAGACATCCTGGCCTTTGCTTTGGAACCGATACCATCTAGCGTAATAAACAACGCATCAGATTATCGTCGGGAGTATTGGGATGGCCAGAAAGATTATTGTCGTTACCGCCGCGTACGGGAATGACCGTGTTAAAGCGCTGGGCGGGCAGTCCGCCGTCCTGCCATTTATCGCCGGCTCCGGCGCCGACGGCGTAGAGATCCGCCGGGAACTGTTCAGCGCGGATGAGCTGAACCACCTGCCGGAACTGGCCGCCGATATTGAGCGCCGCGGCCTGCTGGTTTGCTATTCCGCGCCGGAAGCCCTGTTTACCGCTGACGGCTCGCTCAACCCGCCCCTCGCCGACTTTTTGCAGGAAGCGCAAACCCTTAACGCGCTGTGGCTGAAGCTCTCACTGGGCCGCTTTACCCACCAAAACGATCTGGACACCCTGCGCGATATCCTGCGCGAGAGCGGCATGGCGCTGGTGGTGGAAAACGATCAAACCGACTGCGGCCAGCTGGCGCCGATGCAGCGCTTCAAGGCCGCCTGTCGGGTTAACCAGCTGCCGATCACCCTCACCTTTGATATGGGCAACTGGCTGTGGGTTGGCGACTCGCCGGAAGAGGCCGCGCGCCACCTGGCGCCTGCCGTCAGCTATATTCATGTAAAGGCGGCTGAGCCGCACCATTCGCAGTTTCGCGCCGTACCGCCGGATGAAGCGTCCGGGCGCTGGCTGGCGCTGCTCGACAATCTGCCCGCAGACGCCCCGCGCGGGATCGAATTTCCGCTGACTGGCCATGACCTGACGGCCGTGACCCGCCGCTACGTCAACCTGTTACGCGAGGATTAAGTTATGCAAAAAGCGTTAGATGTCATCACGATAGGCGAAGCCATGGCGATGTTTGTCGCCACCGAAACCGGCGAACTGGCTGAAGTAGAACATTTTATGAAGCGCGTGGCGGGCGCGGAACTGAACGTCGCGACCGGGCTGGCCCGCCTCGGCTTAAGCGTCGGCTGGGTAAGCCGCGTCGGCGCGGACAGCTTTGGCCGCTTCGTCCTCACCGCGCTGGCGAAAGAGGGGATCGACGCCCGCGGCGTGAGCACCGATGGCCGCTACGCTACCGGCTTTCAGCTGAAATCTAAAGTCGAAAATGGAACCGATCCCATCGTGGAATATTTTCGCAAAGGCTCTGCTGCCAGCCATCTGTCGCCGGATGATTTTAACGAATCATACTTCGCCAGCGCCCGTCACCTGCACTTAAGCGGCGTGGCCGCCGCGCTGTCGGAAAGCTCATACGCCCTGCTGGACCGCGCGGCGCGCACCATGAAAGCGCAGGGAAAAACGATTTCGTTCGACCCCAACCTGCGGCCCACGCTGTGGAAAAGCGAAGCCGAGATGGTCGAGAAGCTTAACCGCCTTGCGTTTCAGGCCGACTGGGTTCTGCCGGGGTTGAAAGAAGGCATGATTCTGACCGGCCAGCAAACGCCGGAAGCCATTGCGGACTTTTATCTCAGCCACGGCGTTCGCGCGGTCATCATAAAAACCGGCTCCGACGGCGCCTGGTATAAAACCGCCGATGGCGAACAGGGGGCCGTTGCGGCGATAAAAGTGGATAACGTCGTCGATACCGTTGGCGCCGGCGATGGCTTTGCCGTCGGGGTGATTAGCGCCCTGCTGGAAGGAAAACCGCTGCCGCAGGCGGTGAAACGCGGAAACAAAATCGGCTCACTGGCCATTCAGGTCCAGGGCGATAGCGAAGGCTTACCCACGCGTGAGGCGCTGGGCGAGTAAGCAGATTCAGCACAACGTCAGGCCGTTCTGTACCCTACATGCAGCGCGGCGTAACGGATCTTTTCTATGATGAGCGTCACCTCACTCACAGAGGCAAACCTATGAATAGTTCGACGAATGCAACAAAACGCTGGTGGTACATCATGCCTATCGTGTTTATCACGTATAGCCTGGCATATCTTGACCGCGCTAACTTCAGCTTCGCTTCGGCGGCCGGTATTACTGAAGATCTGGGGATCACCAAAGGTATCTCCTCCCTGCTGGGGGCGCTGTTCTTCCTCGGCTACTTCTTCTTTCAGATCCCCGGCGCGATTTACGCCGAACGCCGCAGCGTACGCAAACTCATTTTTATCTGCCTGATCCTGTGGGGCGCCTGCGCCTCGCTGACCGGGATGGTGCACAATATTCCCGCGCTGGCGGCGATTCGCTTTATTCTCGGCGTCGTCGAGGCCGCGGTCATGCCGGCGATGCTGATTTACATCAGCAACTGGTTTACTAAATCTGAACGCTCTCGCGCCAATACCTTCCTGATCCTCGGCAACCCGGTGACGGTGCTGTGGATGTCGGTGGTGTCCGGTTACCTGATTCAGGCCTTCGGCTGGCGGGAAATGTTTATTATCGAAGGCGTTCCGGCGGTGATTTGGGCCTTCTGCTGGTGGGTGCTGGTAAAAGACAAACCTTCGCAGGTCAACTGGCTGGCGGAAAGCGAAAAAGCCGCGTTGCAGGAGCAACTGGAGCGTGAACAGCAGGGAATCAAACCGGTGCGCAACTACGGCGAAGCCTTCCGCTCGCGCAACGTTGTCCTGCTGTGCATGCAGTATTTCGCCTGGAGCATCGGGGTTTACGGTTTCGTTCTGTGGCTGCCGTCAATTATCCGCAGCGGCGGCGAGAATATGGGCATGGTCGAGGTCGGCTGGCTCTCATCCGTTCCCTATCTGGCGGCGACCATCGCGATGATCGTGGTCTCCTGGGCCTCCGATAAAATGCAGAACCGCAAGCTGTTTGTCTGGCCGCTGCTGCTGATTGCCGCCTTCGCCTTTATTGGTTCCTGGGCCGTTGGCGCCAACCATTTCTGGGTCTCTTATACCCTGCTGGTGATTGCCGGCGCGGCGATGTACGCCCCCTACGGACCGTTCTTCGCCATCATTCCTGAGATGCTGCCGCGCAACGTCGCCGGAGGCGCCATGGCCCTGATTAACAGCATGGGCGCGCTGGGTTCGTTCTTCGGCTCATGGTTTGTCGGTTACCTGAACGGCACCACCGGCAGCCCCGCAGCCTCGTACATTTTCATGGGAGTGGCGCTTTTCGTCTCGGTATGGCTTACTTTGATTGTTAAGCCTGCTAATAATCAAAAACTTCCGCTCGGCGCACGTCACGCCTGAAACCTTAACGCAACGGAGAACCGCATGAAGCCGTCAGTCATTCTCTACAAAACGCTTCCCGACGACCTGCAACAGCGTCTGGAACAACACTTTACCGTCACCCAGGTGAAAAACCTGCGTCCGGAGACCGTTTCACAGCACGCCGACGCGTTCGCTGAAGCGGTAGGTCTGCTGGGTTCCAGCGAAAAAGTCGATACCGCGTTACTGGAGAAAATGCCCAAGCTTCGTGCGACCTCGACCATCTCCGTCGGCTATGACAACTTCGACGTCGATGCGCTGAATGCGCGCAAAGTGCTGCTGATGCACACCCCGACGGTACTGACCGAGACCGTCGCCGATACCGTGATGGCGCTGGTATTAAGCACCGCGCGTCGGGTGGTTGAGGTGGCTAACCGCGTGAAGGCCGGCGAGTGGACCAAAAGCATCGGTCCGGACTGGTTTGGCAACGATGTGCACCATAAAACCCTCGGTATCGTCGGGATGGGGCGTATCGGAATGGCGCTTGCCCAGCGCGCCCACGCGGGCTTTGGTATGCCGATCCTCTACAACGCCCGCCGCCAGCACCCTCAGGCAGAGGAGCGCTTTAACGCCCGCTACTGCGATCTCGATACCCTGCTGGAGGAAGCGGATTTTGTCTGTCTGATCCTGCCGCTGACCGACGAGACTCATCATCTGTTCGGCAAAGCGCAGTTTGCCAAAATGAAGTCCTCCGCCATCTTTATTAACGCCGGGCGCGGCCCGGTGGTGGATGAGAAAGCGCTGATTGCCGCACTGCAGGAAGGTGAAATTCATGCCGCCGGCCTCGACGTTTTCGAACAAGAGCCGCTGGCGAAAGACTCCCCGCTGCTAAATATGCCAAACGTGGTCGCCGTGCCGCATATTGGCTCAGCCACGCATGAAACCCGCTATAACATGGCGGCCTGCGCGGTGGATAATCTGATTGATGCCCTGAACGGCAACGTTGAGAAGAACTGCGTGAATCCGCAGGTGAAGTGAGAAGTGAAAAAAGAAAACCCGGGCTAAGGTGAAGCCTTGCCCGGGCTGTCAGAGCCGTTAACGCGTCGCGTTAACTGCCGCGGTCCACGCCTGATTAAAGGCCTGGTGCTGAGCGGCCAGCGGCCCAATCAGCGTATTGTACTGACTGGCCTGCTGCGAAGTCGGGAACTGAATACCGTTCGCCACAAAGCTGACCTGGGTTTCTTGCTGAGCGATAAAATCACCCACCTGCACCAGCTGTTGGGTAAATACCTGCGCTGCCGGAATTAACGGCTGTAGCGCATTCGCCGGCGCCGTCACGACTTTGTTATAGACCTGGTCGAAGACCGGCTTGAGATCGTCGCCCTGTTTCAGCGCGCCGTGGGCGGCATCCGCCTGTATTTTTGCGTTCTCCAGCTGCTGGCTCAGTACGCCCAAAGCGCCGTTTGCCTGACGCAGCGGCTCGCGTTGGGTAACATAATCCTGCGGTACGCGGATCGCGTTCACGCTATCAACCACCGGACGTAAACCCGCATCCATCGCCTGGCTTACCTGCTGTGAATAGCCGTAAATCACCGCGTAATCGGAAACGAAAGGCCCGAACTGTTTTTTCTGATCGGCGGTCAGCGTCGGCAGACGTTCGCCGCTACGCATTGCCGTATTTTGCAGGAAGTCGATAAACGCTTTGCGCTGATCGCCTTCTTTATCAAAACACCCACTCAGGCTAACCACCATTAACAGGGCCGCAATAGCCGCAAACCAGCGAGAGCAGGACTTTCCTGTCGCCATTTTTTTACTCCTTTCAGCCAAAAAAAGCGCAAACAGACACACACGTGCCAGACGCTGACAAGGATAGTCCAGGTCGGCCTTGCAGGATACCTTTTCCTGACAATCTTCCTCCCTGCAAGCCGGTTTTTTAGCGTTTTAGCGACCAGTCGCGTCGGCTGTTAAGTTCATCACAATTACCGCTATCATCCGGCATTCGGCTGAAACGCTTAACAAATTGATTTTGTTATTATTAATTTATTCTCTCTTCTGCACGGGTCGCAAAGTGGACGATAATCGCACGCTTCCCTTTTCGCCTGCATTGCCTGAACCGCCGTTCGATGATTTTATTAAATGAGCGATTAACGGCTTTTTGTTCGATAATCGCACAAACAACATCAACGACCGCGAGGGAGATAACAATAATCTATCTCTGTCCCCCGCTCTGCCTGCCAGGAATGCCGCATGAAGAAAACAACCATCGATATTCAGGCTTTTATCAATGAACATCCCTTCACGAAATACCAGTGGATGATTCTGGCCTTATGTTTTATCACCGTCGCGATGGACGGATTCGATACCGCGATAATCGGCTTTATCGCCTCTGACCTGGTGCAGGAATGGGGCGTCGAAAAATCGGCGTTAGGCCCGGTTATGAGCGCCGCCTTAGTCGGGCTCGCGGTCGGTGCGCTGACCGCCGGACCGCTCGCCGACCGCGTTGGGCGGAAAAAAGTTCTGATTATGTCCATCGTGGTTTTCGGTGGCTTCAGCCTGCTGACCGCCTTTGCTACCAGCCTTAACCAGCTGACGTTGCTGCGTTTTCTTACCGGCCTTGGCCTGGGCGCCGCCATGCCGAACGCCGCGACGCTGATGAGCGAATACGCCCCAGAGCGGCGTAGGGCTCTGATGGTTAACCTGATGTTCGTCGGCTTTCCGATGGGTTCCTCGCTGGGCGGCTTCCTCTCCGCCTGGATGATCCCCCATTATGGCTGGCAAAGCGTGCTGGTGCTTGGCGGCGTGATGCCGCTGCTGCTGGCGGTAGTGCTGATCTTTCTTCTGCCGGAATCCGCGCGCTATATGGTGGTCAAACGCCAGCCTGCCCAGCGTATCGCCGCGATCCTGCGCCGCATCGCGCCTGTTCCCGAGCAGGCGGAATTTGAACTACGCGAAGCGGGCCAGGTAAAGGAGAAATCGTCCATCGGCGTGATTTTCTCACCGCGCTACGCCGTCGGCACCGTCATGCTGTGCCTGACCTACTTTATGGGCCTGCTGATCTTCTATTTGCTGACCAGCTGGCTGCCGCTGCTCATCCGCGAAACCGGTGCGACGATGAGCCAGGCCTCTATTATCACCGCGCTGTTCCCGCTGGGTGGCGGGATTGGTGTGCTTATCCTCGGCGCGCTGATGGATAAGCTCAACCCAAACAAAGTGGTGGCCGTGGGCTGGCTGCTGACCGGCGTGTTCGTTTGTCTGGTTGGTTTCTCGACCCATAACCTGCTGCTGATGGGGATAATGGTATTTATCGCCGGCAGCATTATGAACGGCGCGCAATCATCAATGCCTGCGCTGGCCGCCGGTTTCTATCCCACCCAGGGACGCGCGACCGGCGTGGCCTGGATGTTAGGGATTGGCCGCTTTGGCGGCATTCTCGGCGCCTTTAGCGGCGCGTTCCTGATGCAGGCCCAGCTCTCTTTCGAAACGATTTTCTCCTTGCTGGCAATCCCGGCCTTCCTGTCGGCCACCGCGCTGCTGGTCAAATATAAGCTTGGCCAACGGCAACCTCCGGCGGCCCAGGGTGAAGTGGAGAAGCTCCAAAAGGCGTAACTCACCGGCCAGCGGGCGCGCGCTGGCCTTTTCCGCTTTTCTTCTTATCTGTTTACAATAATTTGCTTATCGGCTCTCTCTATTACTTTTCAGCATGTTATATCGCCCGACGCGGCGCGAAAGAACCTCGGGTGATAAATAATTACCAGGGTAAGCATTCCTGGCCTTTTTTTCCGACTATTCTTAAGAGGCTCTACATAATTCACCCTCCGCCGTATGAAAGAGAGGAGTTCTCAATGGAATATAAAGATCCTGCATTTGAACTGCTGAGCAACCTTGAACAAATTATTTTTAAAGATCAGGCTCAGGCGGCCTCGCTGACGCGTAAGCCCGCCGCATGCATTGAATTTGACCAGCTACGCAAAGGTACCGGGCTGAAAATAGATGATTTTGCCAACGCCATGGGCGTCAGCGTAGCAATGGTACAAGAGTGGGAATCGAGACGCGTAAGGCCTTCTCCCACAGAGCTTAAGCTGATGCGCCTGATCCAGGCGAATCCGCAGCTTTCAAGACAGCTTATTGATTCATAATTTTAGCGTTTATGGGTTTCGGCTAGCGGTCCTGCCAAAGGACCGTTTTCATGCCAACGAAAAAAAAGTTTGCTATCACAACGTGAACATGCGTTAATGCTCGCAGGTTTGAAGTAAAGACCACAGAGCATTCGAATAGAGCAGTCCTTCAAAGGTTATCCGTTGATACCCCGGTAGTGAACTTTCCCTTTATCGCTTTAAATCTGTAGTCCAGACCGTAACGCCGCAAGGCTCATTTATTTTTTTAAAGGTAATTCACTATGTCCGGTAAAATGACTGGTATCGTAAAATGGTTCAACGCTGACAAAGGCTTTGGCTTCATCACTCCTGACGATGGTTCTAAAGACGTGTTCGTACACTTCTCTGCTATCCAGAACGAAGGCTACAAATCTCTGGACGAAGGTCAGAAAGTTTCCTTCACCATCGAAAGCGGCGCTAAAGGCCCGGCAGCTGGCAACGTAACCAGCCTGTAAGCTTAAAAAGCTCAAAATTATTAAGTCCCTGCCAAACGGCGGGGATTTTTTTATTTGCGCCTTAAGTCACCGCCATCCATCGATGGCGGTTTTTTGCATTTATAGCCTCTCAACGCTCCAGCCCTCTTCCCGCCATGCCAGGCAATGGGTCAGCTTCAGCGCCCGTAAAAAAGCTTCATCATGCGACACCACCAGCATCGCGCCGGGAAACTGTGCCAGCGCTTTTTCAATCGCCAGAGTGGACGCCAGGTCCAGATGGTTAGTGGGCTCATCCAACAGCAGCAGCTGCGTAGCCTCCCGTCGCCAGAGCACGCAGGCCAGCGCCGCTTTTAATCTTTCGCCTCCGCTCAGAACCGATAGCGGTAGATGGACTTTGTCCGCCCCCAGCTGTAGCTGCGCCAGCTGGCTGCGCAGCACACCTTCTTCTAAGGGCGTATCACCGAGATTCAGGTGCGCCATGATGGACAATGACAGGTCCAGCTGGCTCAGATGCTGATCCAGATACGCCGCGTTAACCGATAAGCGGCAGCTTCCTGAGAGCGGCGGCTGCAGGCCCAGCAGCGTTTTAAGCAACGTTGTTTTACCGCAGCCGTTAGGGCCGCGCAGCGCCACGCGCATCGGCCCATCTATACGCCAGTCCAGCGCTGCCATCGGTGAATGGGTCAGCCGCAACGCGTCCAGCTCCAGCACCTGCTTTCCCGCAGCGACCTGGCTACCGGGCAGAGTAAACATCACCGGGTTGTCTTCCTCTACCCGCTCACGCGCCTGCTCTATCGCATCGTTGAGGATGCTGCTTTGTTCACGATGCTGGCGCTTAAGGGTGCCGGGACGCTCTTTTGCCGCCCCTTTCCAGGCAACACGCTCAAATGAAGCGATATTGAGCGTGTCGATAGTGCGCAATGTCTGCGCCGAGCGGCGCCGGCAGGCATCGTGCTCTTTTTGCATCCGCGCCCGGGTTCGTCGCCTTTCAGTAACCGCATGCTCCAGCGCGGCGCGAGCCGCCTGCTGCTCCAGCTCACGCTGCTGCTGATAATCCACATAATTGCCGCCGTAGCTGCGCAAAGCCGCGGATGCCAGCTCGAGGATGCGCGGCATTTGGGTCAGTAGCTCCCGATCGTGGCTGGCGATCAACGCCCCTCCGCACCATTGCTCAAGCTGCTGATATAGCCACGCGCGGCCTTGTCGGTCGAGATGGTTGGTGGGTTCGTCAAGCAGGAGGAAATCCGCGTCGGACAGGAACGCTCCGCACAGCTGCGCCTTCACCCTTTCCCCGCCGCTCAGCGAAGAGGCGAGCCGTCCGGGGGAAAATTCTCCTAAGCCAGCGGCCTGGAATCCTGCATTCAGGCGCTCCGGGAGATCCCAAAAGCCATCAAGACGTTCAAGATCGTCGGCTCGCCCTTCGCCCCGTTCAAGACGAGCCAGAGCAGAAAAAACGAATTCGACGCCAAGCCATTCCGCCAGCGTCGTATCAGGAAACATGACATGCTGCTGAGCAACGTAACTCACCGAAGCCACACGTTCGATATGGCCGCTCGACGGCGAGTCCAGGCCCGCCAGCAAACGCAATAATCGGGTTTTACCGACGCCATTGCGCCCGACAAGCCCGCAGAGGGTGCCTTCCAGCGATAAATTCAGCGGACCAAAAAGCGTATCTCCCGTCGCTAACTGACAGGTGACCTGATGCAAAAGAAAAGAGGGGGACCGGGCACAATGAGCCATAAGCACTCCTGAATGAAATCAATACCTCCCCTGCTCGCAAATAGCGCGAAGCAAGGCGTGAAATTCATCAGTCGTGTTTGTTCATTTGGCGCGTGCTCTCCGGTGAGACGAGGGATTCGTCGGGCCATAGGATAGACATACCCCGGTATACATTTCAAGCCTGTTTTTTCGACAGGCCGTGAATCCGGAAAAAAAGCCTCCTGGTTTCAGGAGGCGAAATAATGATTTCATGAAAAAAACAGGGTGCTATAAGAATGCTTAACGCCGTAAGAATGGCGGAGATCGCTCTCCGCCACCGTCTCTTACGTTTTAATCCCACAGGCTAAGAACGCCACCAGCTCAATATTCCCCTGCCTGAGCTGTAATTCACACAGCGAATCACGCACCATCCAGGTAAATAATAAAATAGTGAAGCAAATCACTATTAAGCTAAACAACAGATACTTTTGCGGCATTCCTCGCCTCCCGTGTTGATTTTCAACAGGTAAGAGGCTACTCTTATGGTGTTCATGCATAGGGGAGCCTCACTTTGATTTATCATCAGGTGGGGCTTTTCTCTGTTTATCTCCCGCTGAACGCCTGAGACAAACAGTCTCAAGCACCCGTCAGCATTCTACCGTAAATATCTGACCAGACTACGTTGGCATATTCCTAAAATAATTCCCGGCAATCAATGAAAATAACGAAAATATCAATCAGCGAATTATTAATGGTTCGCTTACTTATATTTTTAGTATAAAAAAACCTGCCCGCAGGCAGGTTTTTTATTATTACCCATTCACTTACTGCAGCAGGGAAATATCCGCTACCTGCAGGAACAGATCGCGCAGCTTGGACAGCAGCGTCAGTCGGTTTACGCGCACATCCCGGTCTTCTGCGTTCACCATCACGTTCTCGAAGAACTCATCCACCGGCTCGCGCAGGGACGCCAGCTCAATCAGCGCATCCTGGTAACGCCCTTCGGCGAAGTACGGCTGCAGCTTATCGCGCAGCACGACTAAATTGCCTGCCAGCTTGATTTCAGCCGCTTCTTTCAGTACGGAGGCGTGAACGATATCGTTCAGCGTCACGTCTGATTTCGCCAGAATGTTGGATACACGCTTGTTCGCCGCCGCCAGGGCGGAGGACTCTTCGAGGGTACGGAAGTGGGAAACCGCCTTCATACGCGCATCGAAGTCTGCCGGACGGGTTGGACGACGCGCCAGTACCGCCTGAATCGTGTCGACGGTATAGCCTTCATCCTGATACCAGGCGCGGAAGCGTCCCAGCATGAAGTCGATAACATCGTCGACCACGTTGCCATTCGTCAGCTTGTCGCCGTACAGACGCACCGCTTCTTCAGTCAGCGTTTGCAGATCCAGATTCAGGTTCTTCTCAACGATGATACGCAGCACGCCCAGTGCGGCACGACGCAGCGCAAACGGGTCTTTATCGCCTTTCGGGTGCTGGCCGATACCGAAGATACCCGCCAGGGTGTCCATCTTATCGGCAATCGCCACGGCGCAGGCCACCGGGTTAGACGGCAGGTCATCGCCGGCAAAGCGCGGCTGATACTGCTCGTTCAGGGCAACGGCAACGTCTTCCGCTTCGCCATCATGGCGCGCGTAGTGCATCCCCATCACGCCCTGCGTGTCGGTGAACTCGAAGACCATGTTGGTCATCAGATCGCACTTGGAGAGCAGGCCCGCGCGGGTAGCGTGATTGACGTCCGCGCCAATCTGCTCAGCGATCCAGCCGGCCAGCGCCTGAATACGATCGGTCTTATCGCGCAGCGTACCCAGCTGCTGCTGGAACAGCACGGTTTGCAGACGCGGAAGGTTATCTTCCAGACGTTTTTTACGGTCGGTATTGAAGAAGAACTCAGCGTCCGCCAGACGCGGACGCACCACTTTTTCGTTACCGGAAATAATCTGGGTCGGATCTTTCGATTCGATGTTGGCGACGAAGATAAAATTCGGCAGCAGCTTGCCCGCGTTGTCGTAAACCGGGAAGTACTTCTGGTCCCCTTTCATGGTGTAAACCAGCGCTTCGGCAGGCACCGCAAGGAATTTTTCTTCGAACTTCGCGGTGAGGACCACCGGCCATTCAACCAGTGAAGTCACCTCTTCCAGCAGGCTTTCGCTCAGATCGGCGTTGCCGCCAATTTTACGCGCCGCTTCTTCCGCATCGGCTTTAATTTTGGCTTTACGCTGTTCGTAATCGGCGATGACTTTACCGCGCTCCAGCAGGATCTGCGGATACTGATCGGCATTGTCGATAGTGAACTCCGCCTCACCCATAAAGCGGTGGCCGCGAATAACGCGATCGGACTGCACGCCCAGAATGGTGGCCGGGATCACTTTGTCGCCCAGCAGCAGGGTCACGGTATGAACCGGACGCACGAAGTGGACGTCGGACGCGCCCCAGCGCATCAGTTTCGGGATCGGCAGCTTCGCCAGCGAGGTCGCGATCATGTTCGGCAGCAGCGCTTCGGTGCTCTCGCCTTTCACGTGGGCACGATACAGCAGCCATTCGCCTTTATCGGTCGTCAGACGTTCAGCCTGATCGACGGTGATACCGCAGCCGCGCGCCCAGCCTTCGGCCGCTTTGCTCGGGTGGCCGCTGGCGTCAAACGCCTGGGCAATCGCCGGGCCGCGTTTTTCAACTTCACGGTCTGCCTGCGCAGCCGCCAGATTCGCCACTTTCAGCGCCAGACGGCGCGGTGCGGCAAACCATTCAACTTTACCGTGCGCGAGGCCAGCGTTATCCAGCTCTGCGGTCACGTTCGCAGCAAAGGATTCAGCCAGGCTGCGCAGTGCTTTTGGTGGCAGCTCTTCAGTGCCGATTTCCACCAGGAAAGTTTTCTCAGACATGGCCGCCTCTTATTTATTCTTGTTGCACATCGGGAAGCCCAGGGCTTCACGGGAAGCATAGTAAGCTTCAGCCACTGCTTTGGTCAGGGTGCGAATGCGCAGGATATAGCGCTGACGCTCGGTGACGGAGATGGCTTTACGCGCGTCCAGCAGGTTAAAGCTATGGGCGGCTTTCAGAATGCGCTCGTAGGCAGGCAGCGGCAGCGGGTTTTCCAGCGCCAGCAGCTGCTGGGCTTCTTTCTCATACTGCTCGAAGCAGGAGAACAGGAAGTCCACGTCGGCATATTCGAAGTTATAGGTGGATTGCTCCACTTCGTTCTGATGGAACACGTCGCCGTAGGTTGTTTTACCCAGCGGGCCATCGCTCCAGACCAGATCGTAAACGCTGTCGACACCCTGGATATACATCGCCAGACGTTCCAGACCGTAGGTGATCTCGCCGGTGACCGGCTTACACTCCAGACCGCCAACCTGCTGGAAGTAGGTGAACTGCGTGACTTCCATACCGTTCAGCCACACTTCCCAACCCAGACCCCAGGCGCCCAGCGTCGGGTTTTCCCAGTTGTCTTCGACGAAGCGAATGTCGTGGATGGTCGGATCCATACCCAGCTCTTTCAGAGACCCAAGGTACAGCTCCTGGATATTATCCGGAGAGGGTTTTATCACCACCTGGAACTGATAGTAGTGCTGTAAACGGTTCGGGTTTTCACCGTAGCGACCATCGGTCGGACGGCGGGAAGGCTGCACGTAGGCGGTCGCCATCGGCTCGGGACCCAATGCGCGTAAGCAGGTCATCGGGTGAGAGGTGCCTGCGCCAACTTCCATGTCCAGTGGTTGAACAATGGTGCAGCCCTGGCGAGCCCAGTAATCCTGTAAGGTCAGGATCAGGCCCTGGAAGGTCCTGGTATCAAACTTTTGCATATGATTTCGTGCTGGATACGTGTGGATTTAAAGGAAGGAGCCAGTATACCCGCTGGCTGCGAGATATACAGTATGAAACGGGATTGTTTAGGGAAAATTGCGGAAATAAGCGCCACCGTGGGCGCGTTTAGCGCATGGAAAGATGCAAAAACTGTCCGTCCGGGTCAAAAGAACAGATAAAACGTTCATTCCGCGCAGTCTTGCCCGAAAGCTCGTAGCTCCCCTGAAACTGCTCGAAATGGCTGATGTCAACCTGGCGCACGCCTGTACTATAACGAACGGCGGCATTATCCTTGCAAAGCTGCGCCATATTGAGGGTAGCCTGCGGCGTTATCCGTGCTTTCTGCGCCTTCTGCACTGGCGGAGACGGCGTCGCGCTACAGCCCGCCAGCAGGCACAGCAGTAGTCCAGAAAACACATATTTCATCACCATTTTTTCTCGACCGCCTTGTTAGTAAATTGTTATCGTGCAGGTTACGTTAAATAATCGGCACATTGTGCGAATTGGGCCACACCTCGACAAGTCTATGCCGAAAAACTCGGATTATTCCACTGCGATACCAGCGTATAAGGGCGGTCAGACCCTTTCTGAGAAGGAGAAACAGAGGCACTGATGCAGGAAAAAATTCACTGGATTACCCATTTGCGCGGCATTGCCTGCATGATGGTGGTCATGATTCATAGTACCACCTGGTATATCACGCATCCGCACACCATCAGCCTGCTGGAGTGGGATCTCGCCAATATCCTCAACTCGGCATCTCGCGTCAGCGTCCCCCTGTTTTTCATGATTTCAGGCTATCTGTTTTTCGGCGAGCGCAGCGCCCAGCCCCGCCATTTTCGGCGTATCGCACTATGCATTCTCTTTTATAGTGCGCTGTCGCTGCTCTATATCACCTTGTTTACCCACATCAACGTTGAACTGTCGCTGAGAAATTTGCTGCAGAAACCGGTGTTCTACCATCTGTGGTTCTTCTTCGCTATCGTGGTCATTTACCTGCTTTCTCCGCTGGTGCAGGTTAAGCAGGTGAGCGGCAGGATGCTGCTGGCGCTGATGCTGGTGCTGGGTATTCTGGCAAACCCCAATATGGTCCCGGTGAAAGCCGCAGGCGTTGAATGGCTGCCGCTCAATCTCTATATCAACGGCGATACGTTCTACTACGTGATGTACGGCGTATTAGGGCGGGCAATCGGCACGCTGGATACCGATAAAAAATGGCTGACTGCGCTCTGCGCTGGGCTATTCATCACGGGAGTATGGGTAATATCACGCGGCACGCTGCACGAACTGCGCTGGCGCGGCGATTTTGGTGATACCTGGTATTTATACTGCGGCCCCGCGGTTTTTGTCTGCGCGCTCGCCCTGCTGACGCTGGTAAAAAATACGCTCAATACGCGTCAGCTGCCGTTTATTGCGCTTATTGCGCGCCATTCGTTAGGCATTTACGGATTTCATGCGCTGATTATTCACGCGCTGCGCGCCAGCGGACTGGAGCTGACCCGCTGGCCAATGTTGGATATTGCCTGGATATTCAGCGCTGCGCTGCTGGGTAGCCTGGCGCTATCAATGTTGGTACAGCGCATTGACAGCCGCCGGCTGGTGAGCTGAAAAACGGCGCCTGCGGTTCAACGCCGGCGCCGTCGTTTACTCAGCGGGCTCTTCCGTGACTGCGCCGACCTCGCTTAGAGAAGAACGATCCCAGACATCACGTATATTCTTCTGCACCGCCACGGCGCCGAAAAGGCTTAAAAAGAACGCCAGGCCATAAAAGCCTTTCTCACTGAGCATCAGCGTTGCGTTCCACAATCCCACCGCCAGCAGACCCACAGCAATCGCAAAGGCGATCAGGCAGGACAAGTAATACATCGTAGTGGTTGGGATCTTTTCGTATTTATCACGCACCGTCTTTTGATAAGAGGCGGCGGAAAAAAGCCCCAGAACCAGTACGGCAAAATAGTAGCCCTTTTCATTGAGCTCCATCTGCGCGTTCCACAGGCCAATCAGATACGTCAGGATGCCGCCAACCAGCGCAATCAATGAGATCAGATGAAATGCGGGTGAATATGTCGTCGCTTTCGTTTCCATTTGTAACTACCTCTCTTCGCTGTCCGCTGACAGCTTATTCCACTGAGTTATTGCGAGCTTTATCCGTGACTTTAGCGGGATAAGGCGTTGCCGACGCACCGTACATACAGACAAACCACGCCATCACGTAAATACTTTTTTCACGCCACGGAGCCGGGACAAACCAGGCGCCGACCAGCAGCAATCCCGCCGACAGCAGCACCACCAGCCGGCACAGCGAGATAAAATCGCCGTCTCGCTGTGCTTCCTGCGCCGTTCGCTGATGCGTGAGCACAGCAAACATCCCCATGACCAGAACGCCCAGAAAATAGCCTTTACCGCTAAATAATGGGCAGGTTCGCCAGATTCCCACCAGATAAACCAGTGCGCCAATAGACATCAACAGCCTTGCAATAAGATTGTTTTTCATGGTGCCTCCCTGGCATAAGACAGGCCCCATTGTGGACTGGCAGGATGCGTTTATCCGTACTTTTCGTCCCTGAAACGACAAATTCGGAATATATAAATACACTCGATAACTACATGAATCTAAAAACATTCAAGAGATGAATTCGCCCCATCGACAGGGGCGAAAGAATCAGGACATCAGCGGTAAAAGCTGCTGATAAATCTGGCGGAAGGTTTCCCGGCGAGGGGCGTAACGAGCAAAGCGCTCGGCATCAGGACGATGAGCCTGTTCCAGCGGGAGCTGAGGAAGTAGATCGGAAAACGCGATATTTTGATGCAACGCCAGCTGGGCCAGCCGCGCCGCGCCAAGCGCCGGGCCGACGTCACCGCCGGTGCGGAAATCCAGCTGCTGGCCGCTAATATCCGCCAGCATTTGCCGCCAGTAGGCGCTGCGCGCGCCGCCGCCGATAAGCGTGACGCTCTCGGGCTTCACGCCGCAGGCGTGAACCACATCCATACCGTCCGCCAGCGCATAACCGACGCCCTCCAGCACCGCCCGCGCCAGTTCCGCCGGACCATGTTGATGAGTCAGGCCGAAAAAGACGCCTTTGGCCTGCGGATTATTGTGCGGCGTACGTTCACCGGAGAGGTAGGGCAGGAACCAGACCGGATCGGCATCGTCGTTCGCCGCTTCCGCCGCCGCAATCAGCGCCGGAACCGTGCCGAGGCCGGTTAATGTCGCCGCCCAATCGAGGCAGGAAGCTGCGCTCAGCATGACCGACATCAGATGCCAGCGCCCGGGCAGCGCGTGGCAGAAACTGTGTACGGCGCTTTCCGGCTTGCTAAGAAAGCCGTCGCTGACGGCAAAGTAGACGCCGGAGGTCCCCAGCGACAGCATCGCCTGGCCCGCATCCGCCATGCCAACACCCACCGCCCCCGCCGCGTTGTCGCCGCCGCCGGCTACCACCAGCGCTTCCGGCATATTCCACGACTGCGCGACGGCCGGGCGCAGCGAACCCGTCACTTCACATCCTTCGAACAGCGCCGGCATGTTATCGCGGCTCAGACCGCAGGCGGCGAGCATCTCATCGCTCCAGTCGCGGCGCGCCACGTCCATCCACATCGTTCCGGCGGCATCGGACATATCGCTGGCAAACTCACCGGTCATGCGCAAACGTAAATAATCTTTTGGCAGCAGGACCTTATCGACCTGTTTGAAGATCTCAGGCTCGTGACGTTGTACCCACAGCAGCTTCGGCGCGGTAAATCCCGGCATCATCAGGTTGCCGGTTATCTGCTGCGAACGACTGACGTTCGCTTCCAGCAGCGCGCACTCTTCACCGCAGCGGCCATCATTCCATAAAATTGCCGGGCGCAGGACGCGCTGTTGCTTATCCAGCAGCGTCGCGCCGTGCATCTGGCCCGCAATACCTAACGCTTTGACTTCGCGCAGCGAGTGCTGCGCGCCCAGCGCTTTCATCGCGCGGTCCGTCGCCAGCCACCAGTGCTCAGGATCTTGTTCAGACCATAAAGGGTGCGGACGCGACACGTTGAGCTTTTCGGTATGCGAAGCCACGACCTCGCCCTGCTCGTTGAGCAGAATAGCCTTGACGCCCGAGGTGCCCAGATCAATCCCGATATACATACAGCCTCTCCTTACTGACGCGCCACGGCTAAGCGTGGCGCGAAAAAAGCATCGGTTATCGCCAATGCCCGGGCCCGCCGGGCATCATCGCCCTCATTAGCGATCAAAGAGGTAACGGTTAACCACGTTTTCCAGCAGTTCCTGATGGCCGCTCTGGTGCTCCGGCGCCAGGTTATGCTGAGTGGCATACTGGGCAATGTCCGCAAGGTTCATCTGGCCTTTCAGGATCTGCTGACCCAGCTCACCGTTCCAGCCGGCATAGCGCCTGGCGACGCGTTTATCCAGCTCGCCGTCTTCAATCATACGAGCAGCGACTTTTAACGCCAGCGCCATGGTGTCCATCGCGCCAATGTGGCCGTAGAACAGGTCGTATTTGTCGGTGCTCTGACGACGCACTTTAGCATCAAAGTTCAGGCCGCCGGTGGTGAAGCCTCCCGCTTTCAGGATTTCGTACATCACCAGCGCATTCTCTTCAACGCTGTTCGGGAACTGGTCGGTATCCCAGCCCAGCTGCGGGTCGCCGCGGTTAGCATCGACGGAGCCAAACAGACCCAGAGCAATGGCGGTCGCAATTTCGTGGTGGAAAGTGTGGCCGGCCAGCGTCGCGTGGTTCGCTTCGATGTTCAGTTTGATCTCTTTTTCCAGGCCGAACTGTTTCAGGAAGCCATAGACGGTAGACGCGTCGTAATCGTACTGATGCTTGGTTGGCTCCTGCGGTTTAGGTTCAATCAGCAGCGTGCCCTGGAAGCCGATTTTATGTTTATGCTCCACGACCAGCTGCATAAAGCGGCCAATCTGCTCGCGCTCCTGGCGCAGGTCGGTATTGAGCAGAGTTTCATAGCCTTCGCGGCCGCCCCACAGGACGTAGTTTTCCCCGCCCAGTTTGTGGGTCGCATCCATCGCGGTCACCACCTGAGTGGCCGCCCAGCTGAACACTTCCGGATCCGGGTTGGTTGCCGCACCGGCACCGTAACGCGGGTTCGTAAAGCAGTTTGCCGTACCCCACAGCAGCTTGACGCCGCTCTGCTGCTGTTTTTCCGCCAGCACATCCACCATCTGCGCGAAGTTATTGGCATACTCTTTCAACGACGCCCCTTCCGGAGAAACGTCAACGTCGTGGAAGCAGTAGTACGGTACGTTCAGTTTGTGGAAAAACTCAAACGCGACATCGGCTTTGCGTTTCGCCATTTCCAGCGCTTCGCCCGGCTGCTGCCACGGGCGGTTAAAGGAGCCCACGCCGAACATATCAGCGCCGTTCCAGCAGAAGGTGTGCCAGTAGCAGGCCGCAAAGCGCAGGTGCTCTTCCATCCGTTTGCCCAGGACCAGCTCATCCGGATTGTAATGACGGAAAGCCAGTGGGTTAGCGGATTTCGGGCCTTCATAACGAACGCGATCGAGCTGATCAAAATAGGTCTGCATAATGAACTCCATATTCAGGGATGCGGCGAGTAATAAGTCATAAGCCAATATAGAATTCTCTTTTTAGTTTCCTCAATTACGTTATTTCACACTGTGATTGAGAGAATCCACAAACGTGCGCCAGGTCGCAAAAACAATAGAACAACGCCCTCACTTCGCTGCTTACGCCACGAGAGATCAATGAAATACGATGAGAACTAATTATTAAAGTACGATCGCGGTCATAAATTAACAAATAAACAAAATTTCATAACGGCAAAATAAGCATAGATAATTGCCAGCGCTCCTTTCCGCGTTAAAAATCTGCTACGTATCAGGCCGTTTATTTTTATCGTTCGTCTTATCCTGCACTTTACAAAAAAGGTGTTATTATTATGAAGATAAAGAACCTTTGCCTAACGCTCTGTGCTTCACTCCTCCTCACCAGCCTGTCGGGCATTGCGAAAGAAGTCAAAATTGGCATGGCGATTGACGACCTGCGCCTTGAGCGCTGGCAAAAAGATCGCGATATTTTTGTCAATAAAGCTGAATCATTAGGTGCAAAAGTATTCGTCCAGTCAGCCAATGGCAACGAAGAAACGCAAATGTCGCAAATCGAAAATATGATTAATCGCGGCGTCGACGTTCTGGTTATTATTCCCTATAACGGTCAGGTGCTGAGTAATGTGATAAAAGAGGCTAAACAGGAGGGAATTAAAGTTCTCGCCTACGATCGTCTCATCAATAACGCCGACATTGATTTCTATATTTCGTTTAATAATGAGAAAGTTGGCGAAATGCAGGCGCAAAGCCTGGTCAATAAAGTGCCTCAGGGCAACTATTTCTTAATGGGCGGCTCGCCGGTAGACAATAACGCCAAGCTTTTCCGCGCCGGCCAAATGAAAGTTCTTAAGCCCTATATTGATGAAGGAAAAATTAAGGTCGTCGGCGATCAGTGGGTCGACGGATGGCTGCCAGAAAATGCGTTGAAGATTATGGAAAACGCCCTGACCGCCAACAATAACAAAATTGATGCGGTCGTCGCCTCTAACGATGCCACCGCCGGCGGCGCCATTCAGGCGTTAAGCGCCCAGGGGCTCGCAGGCAAAGTGGCGATTTCCGGCCAGGATGCCGACCTCGCCGGCGTGAAGCGCATTATCGCTGGCACTCAGACGATGACCGTTTACAAACCGATCGCTGACCTTGCCACCACCGCAGCAGAGATCGCCGTCGAACTGGGCAACGATAAGCAGCCGAAGGCCGACGCCACGCTCAACAACGGCCTCAAAGATGTACCGTCCCGGCTGCTGACGCCCATTGAGGTCAATAAAGACAACATTGACCAGACGGTGATCAAAGACGGTTTCCACAAAAAAAGCGAGCTGTAATCTCTGACGCCCTCTCCCGGGGGCGTTGCCCCATCCAGCCGGATATCGCTTATGTGGAGTCTCTATGTCCTGGTTACTCGAAATGAAAAACATTACTAAAACCTTCGGTACGGTGAAGGCGATTGATAATGTCAGTCTGCGGCTTAACGCCGGAGAAGTGGTCTCGCTGTGCGGCGAAAACGGCTCCGGTAAATCCACGCTCATGAAGGTCCTTTGCGGAATATATCCGCACGGTAGCTATGAGGGAGAGATTATTTTTTCCGGGGAAACGTTGCGGCCGGGCCATATACGCGATACCGAGCGCAAAGGGATTGCCATCATTCATCAGGAGCTGGCGCTGGTAAAACATCTGACCGTTCTGGAGAATATTTTTCTCGGCGCGGAGATCTCCCGCCACGGTCTGCTGGATTACGAAACCATGACCTTACGCTGCGAAAAGCTGCTGGCCCAGGTCAATTTAGCCATATCACCCGATACCCGCGTCGGCGATTTGGGCCTTGGCCAGCAGCAGCTGGTCGAAATAGCAAAAGCGCTGAATAAACAGGTACGGTTGTTAATTCTCGACGAACCCACCGCCTCGTTAACGGAGCAGGAGACGGCAATTCTGCTGAATATTATTCGCGATCTGCAAAATCACGGTATTGCCTGTATTTACATTTCCCACAAGCTCAATGAAGTCAAAGCCATCTCCGACACCATCTGCGTGATCCGCGATGGGCAGCATATCGGTACCCGTAACGCTGACGGCATGAACGAAGATGACATTATCACCATGATGGTCGGCCGCGAGCTTACCGCCCTCTATCCAAGCGAAGCCCACAGCTGCGGCGAGGAAATCCTGCGGGTGGAAAACCTGACGGCCTGGCACCCGGTGAATCGCCATATTAAGCGGGTCAATGACGTCTCCTTTTCGCTGCGGCGCGGTGAAATACTGGGGATTGCCGGGCTGGTCGGCGCGGGCCGTACCGAAGCGGTCCAGTGCCTGTTCGGCGTCTGGCCGGGCCGCTGGCAGGGAAAAATCTTTATTGATGGCCAGCAGGTGACGATTCACAGCTGTCAGCAGGCTATTGCGCAGGGCATCGCCATGGTACCGGAAGACAGAAAGAAAGACGGTATTGTGCCGGTCATGGCGGTGGGTAAAAACATCACCCTCGCCGCGTTAAACCAGTTTACCGGTCTGCTGAGCAGCCTTGACGATGCCGGAGAGCAGCACTGTATTCAGCAATCCATCCAGCGTTTGAAGATCAAAACCTCATCGCCGGAGCTGGCGATCGGTCGCCTGAGCGGCGGCAATCAGCAAAAGGCGATCCTCGCCCGCTGCCTGCTGCTGAACCCGCGCATTCTGATACTCGATGAGCCCACCCGCGGCATCGACATCGGCGCCAAGTACGAAATCTACAAGCTGATTAATCAGCTGGTGCAGCAGGGGATCGCCGTCATTGTCATTTCATCCGAACTGCCCGAAGTGCTGGGGCTAAGCGACCGGGTGCTGGTGATGCATGAAGGTAAATTGAAGGCTAATTTGATCAACCAGGGTCTGACCCAGGAACAGGTGATGGAAGCCGCACTGAGGAGCGAACGCCATGTCGAAGAACACGTCGTCTGAAATGAAACTCACCCCACCTGCCGCTGGCGCGCTATCGGGGCTGAAGGGGATGAACCTCCAGGTATTCGTGATGATCGCCGCTATCGTGGCCATTATGCTGTTTTTCACCTGGACCACCGAAGGCGCTTATCTGAGCGCGCGTAATATCTCCAACCTGCTGCGCCAGACCGCCATTACCGGCATTCTCGCGGTCGGCATGGTGTTTGTGATTATTTCCGCCGAGATCGATCTCTCCGTCGGCTCAATGATGGGGCTGCTCGGCGGCGCAGCGGCAATATTTGATGTCTGGCTGGGCTGGCCGCTACCGCTGACCATTGTGGTCACCCTGGCGCTTGGCCTGCTGCTGGGGGCCTGGAACGGTTGGTGGGTTGCCTATCGTAAAGTCCCCTCGTTTATCGTGACGCTCGCCGGCATGCTGGCATTTCGCGGTATTTTGATAGGCATTACCAACGGGACCACCGTCTCTCCCACCAGCCCGGCGATGTCGCAAATCGGCCAGAGCTATCTGCCTGATGGCATTGGCTTTGGTATCGGCGTGGCGGGCATGGCGGCCTTTATCATCTGGCAGTGGCGCGGCCGTATGCGACGTCAGGCTCTCGGCCTCTCCACGCCCGCCTCCGCTTCAGCCGTTGGCCGCCAGACGATTACCGCCGTTATTGTACTGGGCGCCATCTGGCTGTTAAACGACTATCGCGGCGTCCCGACGCCGGTACTGATTCTCGCCGCGCTGCTGCTGGCGGGCATGTTTATGGCCACCCGTACCGCGTTTGGGCGCCGCATCTACGCCATCGGCGGCAACCTGGAGGCCGCGCGTCTATCCGGCATTAGCGTGGAACGCACCAAGCTGGCGGTGTTCGCCATTAATGGCCTGATGGTGGCGATTGCCGGGTTGATTCTCAGCTCGCGTCTTGGCGCCGGTTCCCCTTCCGCCGGCAACATCGCCGAACTGGACGCCATCGCCGCCTGCGTAATCGGCGGTACCAGCCTCGCCGGCGGCGTCGGCAGCGTCGCGGGCGCGGTCATGGGCGCTTTTATCATGTCCGCGCTGGACAACGGCATGAGCATGATGGACGTCGCCACCTTCTGGCAGTACATCGTTAAAGGGGTCATTTTATTGCTCGCGGTATGGATGGATTCCGCCACGAAACGCCGAAGCTGAGGGCTGTGAAAAAAAATGCCCGAATTATTTGCGCTACCGCCAAACTTAGGCACAAGTAGCTTGAAAAAATCCGGGCATTGGCCGGTATTGTATGGCCTGCAAGAGAGACCGGGAACAACACTATGTTTGAAAAGCGTCACCGTATTACGCTGTTATTCAATGCCAACAAAGCCTACGATCGCCAGGTCGTTGAGGGCGTCGGCGAATATTTACAAGCATCGCAACTGGAATGGGATATCTTCATTGAGGAAGATTTTCGGGCACGAATTGAAAACATCAAAGAGTGGTTAGGCGACGGCGTTATTGCCGATTACGACGATCCGGAAATTGAAAACCTGCTGATCGACGTGAATGTTCCGATTGTCGGCGTCGGCGGCTCCTTCCACCGCCCGGAGTGCTATCCGCCGGTTCACTATATCGCCACCGACAACGCCGCGCTGGTCGAGAGCGCCTTCCTGCATCTGAAGGAAAAGGGCATTAACCGCTTTGCCTTTTACGGCCTGCCCGCTTCCAGCTGTAAAGGCTGGGCCGCCGAGCGCGAGCACGCGTTTTGCCAGCTGGTCGCCAGAGAGAAATATCGCGGCGTGGTCTATCAGGGGCTCGAGACGGCGCCGGAAAACTGGCAGCATGCGCAAAACCGCCTCGCCGACTGGCTGCAAACCCTACCGCCGCAAACCGGCATCATCGCCGTTACCGACGCCCGCGCGCGCCACGTATTACAGGCCTGCGAGCGGCTGCATATCCCCGTCCCGGAAAAGCTGTGCGTTATCGGCATAGATAACGAAGAGCTTACCCGCTACCTGTCGCGCGTGGCGCTCTCCTCCGTTGCGCAGGGCACCCGTCAGATGGGCTACCAGGCGGCAAAGCTGCTGCATCGCCTGCTGGAGAATGAAGAGCTGCCGCTTCAGCGTCAGCTTATCCCGCCGATGCGCGTGGTAGAACGCCGCTCCACCGACTACCGCTCGCTCACCGACCCTTCGGTCATTCAGGCGATGCACTATATCCGTAACCACGCCTGTAAAGGGATTAAAGTTGAGCAGGTGCTGGACGCCGTGGGGATTTCCCGCTCGAATCTGGAAAAGCGCTTCAAAGAGGAAGTCGGCGAAACCATTCATACGGTGATCCACAGCGAGAAGCTGGAAAAAGCGCGCAGTCTGCTGGTATCAACCACCCTATCGATTAACGAAATCTCCCAGATGTGCGGCTATCCGTCGCTGCAGTATTTCTATTCGGTGTTTAAGAAAGAGTACGACGTGACGCCGAAGGAGTATCGCGACCGGCACAGCGAAGTCATGATGTAGCGCGCAAAGAAAAATGCCCGGGCTTACGCACCGGGCATCAATGATGACATGTAAGAGCAATTACATGTGCGCGGCTATCAACCGCTGGTTATCCTGATACATCGCGAAGAGATAGTTGTTATAGCTCGACCCTTTGGTCGAATAGCCCTTCAGCTTATGAATCATCGTGCTGGCGGTCACTTCCTGATCGGCTTTACGCAGCTGCGCACGCGATTTACGGAACGACGAGTAGGCCGGATGCGTATTCAGATTTCGGACATAGGCCTGAACGGACTCTTCCACCGAATCAAACTGGGAGTAGCCCTTCACCGCACCGCGGCAGTTTCCACCGCCACACTTCATACCAAATAAATTGTTGTTCACCCGCGCCAGCTTTGACGTTCCCCAGCCGCTTTCCGCCGCTGCCATGGTAGCGACCATGCTATTCGGGATAATGTCGACGCGCTCAAGCAGCGAGTTCCATGGAATATGGCGAGTATTGCCGGACCACTTCACTTTATAGCGAGAGGCGATCTCTTTCAGCCGCGTACGCTCGCTCGGCGACCAGCGCGCATCGTACTGCTTGGAAACAAGCCAGTTACGATCGGCGGTAATCACCTGATTCTGTTTCGTAATGTAAGGCATTACCGTCCGGAGAAACGCTTTTTTCCTTGGTGTCCCGGAAGGGTATTTTCGCAAATCAGGAAGTGAACTGCTCTTTACACTATTGCGAGAATACTCTTGTTTACTGCTTACCTTGCTTACTTTAACGGTGCTTTTCTTCTTAACTATTGGGGCTTTATGACTCGTTGTTGCTGTGTGTGTTGTTGCCAGCACACTACCTGAAAATATGCAGGTAAGTAACATGAGTATCGCGGCCCCATATCGTCGAATGGGAGTCGATATCATTAGGTCTCCTGGTCGGATGCAATCATTCCAACGCCTTGTTTTTCACAAAAAATCGATAGTTGAATCGCGAATAGTATCAAAAATACCCAGATGACGCACCCACAGAAATAGTCCAATTCCGAAAAGCTGTCATCTGAAATCGGTTTCTGCCCCATGACAACAGTACAAAAATGCGACAGCCCTCGCATTTTTTGCTTGTTTTTTGAACGCGATCACTCACCCTTTTTCATCCTCCCTGGAAAAGCGCCGGTGGGATGAGTTCATTAGACAGCCAGACGCGCAAACTGAACAAAAAACCGTACACAGGACTCCGGAATGAAACTCGCTGCGCTTGCGTCGCTGCTGTTGCCTGGGATGGCCTTCGCCGCCTGGACTACCGCAGATTTCCCCGCCTTTACCGAAGAAGGCACCGGCAGATTTATCAGTCAAAACGAGGTAGCAAAGGGTACGCGCCCTCTGCGGATTAATTTTGACCAACAGTGCTGGCAGCCTGCCGGCGCGATCAAGCTCAACCAGATGCTGTCTATGGAACCTTGCCGCGATCCGGCGCCGCAGTGGCGCGTATTCCGCGATGGCCGCTATACCCTGGAAGTCGATACCCGTTCAGGTACGCCAACCATGATGGTCTCTCTGGAGGAGAAACAGACCGCCGCCGCCGCGCCGCAGATGAAGCAGTGTCCGAAATGGGATGGCAAGCCGCTCACCATTGACGTCAGCAAGTCCTTCGCCGAAGGCAGTAAAGTTCGCGATTTCTACAGCGGTAATATCGCGACCGTCAGCGGCGGTAAAGTTACCCTCCAGCCGGCGTTTAACAGCAATGGTCTGCTGCTGCTTGAACGCGCGGAAACGGAAGCCGCCGCGCCGTTCAACTGGCATAACGCCACCGTCTATTTCGTGCTGACCGATCGCTTTGTCAACGGCAACCCGGCCAACGACAATAGCTATGGCCGCCACAAAGACGGCATGCAGGAAATTGGCACCTTCCACGGCGGCGACCTGCAGGGCCTGACCAGCAAACTGGATTACATCCAGCAGCTCGGCGTTAACGCGCTCTGGATCAGTTCGCCGCTGGAACAAATCCACGGCTGGGTCGGCGGCGGTACGAAAGGCGATTTCCCGCACTACGCCTATCACGGCTATTACACCCAGGACTGGACGAAGCTGGATGCCAATATGGGAACGGAAGACGATCTGCGCCGCCTCGTCGATGAGGCCCACAAGCGCGGGATCCGCATTCTGTTCGACGTGGTGATGAACCATACCGGCTACGCGACCCTGGCCGATATGCAGGAGTTTCAGTTTGGCTCGCTGTACATCCAGGGCGATGAGCTGAAAAAGACCCTCGGAGAGCGCTGGACCGACTGGAAGCCCCGCGCGGGACAAAGCTGGCACAGCTTTAACGACTACATTAACTTCAGCGACAAAGCCGGTTGGGAAAAATGGTGGGGTAAAAAGTGGATCCGCACCGATATTGGCGATTACGACAACCCCGGATTTGATGACCTGACGATGTCGCTGGCCTTCCTGCCGGATCTGAAAACCGAATCCACGGCGCCATCCGGCCTGCCAAACTTCTATCGCCATAAGCCGGATACCGCGGCCAAAGCGATCCCCGGCTATACGCCGCGCGATTATCTGACCCACTGGCTGAGCCAATGGGTGCGCGACTACGGCATCGACGGCTTCCGCGTCGATACCGCCAAGCACGTCGAGCAGGCCGCCTGGCTGCAGTTAAAAACCCAGGCCACTGAAGCGCTGGCGGAATGGAAAAAAGCCAATCCGGATAAAGCGCTGGATAACGCGCCGTTCTGGATGACCGGCGAGGCCTGGGGCCACGGCGTGATGCAGAGCGACTACTATCGCCACGGTTTTGACGCAATGCTGAATTTTGATTATCAGGATCAGGCGGCGAAAGCGACAAGCTGCCTGGCGAATATCGACCTGACCTGGCAACATATGGCAGAGAAGCTTCAGGATTTCAATGTGTTAAGCTATCTCTCCTCGCACGATACCAGCCTGTTCCGCGAAGGCGGCAGCACGGCGGCGGAATTGCTGCTGCTCGCGCCTGGCGCAGTGCAGATCTTCTACGGCGATGAATCCTCGCGACCGTTCGGCCCGACCGGCTCCGATCCGCTTCAGGGGACGCGCTCAGATATGAACTGGCAGGACGTCAGCGGCAAAGCCGCGCGCAGCGTGACCCACTGGGAGAAACTGGGCCAGTTCCGCGCCCGTCATCCGGCGATTGGCATGGGTAAACAAACCACCCTATCGATGGCGAAAGGCTACGGCTTTATTCGCGAGACCGGCGATGACAAAGTGATGGTGGTATGGGCAGGCCAGCAGTAGCCTTCTGACCCAAGGCTCCCCTGACACTCGGGGGAGCCTCTTCAGAACAAAAATCCAAAATATATTCATTTAGCAGCATAAAAACAAAATATCTCACTGATACCTCGATTTGCACCCTGTCTGCGCTGGCGTTATGGTTACCCACTTTCCTGGAATACCGACAGACTAATCGCGATGACATTTTCACTTTTTGGCGACAAATTTACCCGTCATTCGGGCATCACCCGCTTGATGGAAGACCTCAATGACGGCCTGCGTACCCCGGGCGCCATCATGCTGGGCGGCGGCAATCCCGCGCAGATTCCGGAAATGAATGATTACTTCCATAGCCTGCTGGCCGACATGCTGAACAGCGGCAAAGCCCTTGATGCGCTTTGTAATTATGACGGTCCGCAGGGTAAAAGCGAGCTGCTGGCCCTGCTGGCGCAGATGCTGCGTGATGAACTGGGTTGGGAGATCGAACCACAGAATATTGCACTGACAAACGGCAGTCAGAGCGCGTTTTTCTACTTGTTTAACCTCTTCGCAGGCCGTCGCGCGGATGGAACCACCCGTAAAGTGCTGTTTCCGTTGACGCCCGAGTACATCGGCTACGCCGATGCCGGCCTCGAAGAAGATCTGTTTGTCGCCACCCGCCCGAACATTGAACTACTGCCGGAAGGCCAGTTTAAATACCACGTGGATTTCGAACATTTGCAGGTCACGGACGAGACGGGAATGATCTGCGTTTCCCGCCCCACCAACCCAACGGGCAACGTGATCACCGACGATGAGCTGATCAAGCTGGATGCGCTGGCCAACCAGCACGGCATCCCGTTGGTGATTGATAACGCCTACGGCGTTCCGTTCCCCGGGATTATTTTCAGCGACGCCAGGCCGCTGTGGAATCCGAATATCGTGCTGTGCATGAGCCTCTCCAAGCTGGGCCTGCCGGGTAGCCGCTGCGGGATTATCATCGCTAACGAAAAAATCATCACCGCCATCAGCAATATGAACGGCATTATCAGCCTCGCCCCCGGCGGAATGGGGCCGGCCATGATGTGCGAGATGATTAAACGCAACGATCTTCTGCGCCTGTCGGAAACGGTGATTAAGCCGTTCTACTACCAGCGCGTTCAGGAGACTATCGCCATTATTCGCCGCTATTTGCCGGAAGATCGCTGCCTGATTCATAAACCGGAAGGCGCGATTTTTCTCTGGCTATGGTTTAAGGATCTGCCGATTTCTACCGAGCTGCTGTACCAGCGCCTGAAAAAGCGCGGCGTCCTGATGGTGCCGGGCGACTATTTCTTCCCTGGCCTGGATAAACCGTGGCCGCACACGCATCAGTGCATGCGCATGAACTATGTACCGGACCCGGAGAAGATTGAAGCAGGCGTGAAGATTCTCGCCGAAGAAGTTGAACGCGCATGGGGTGAACAGGGCGCGTAAACGAGCGCCAGAATCCTGAATAATCCAGATATATTCCCGGCTCGCGCTGCGCTCAGCCGGGCTACAGGCTTCCAGCGTTCTGCGGACAGGCAGCCCGGACAAGGCGCGCCAGCGCCGCCTCCGGGAACACGCCGTAAGAAGGCATCATCGCTACATCGCCAGCGCCATCCGCTGGCGACGTTCAGCGGCTATTCTCTCCAGTTCCATCGGTTCGATGCAGCGCAGCGCCTGCGTCGGGCATGCCGCCACGCAGGCCGGGCCTTCTTCCCGATGGCTGCACAAATCGCACTTCAGCGCCTGTACGCCCTCCTCCACCCGCATCACCGTCATCGCGCCATAGGGGCACGCCACCATGCAGCTTTTGCAGCCGATGCAGCGGCGCTGATCAACGCGCCAGACCGAATTTTCCCGGCGGATAGCGCCCTCGGGGCAGACGTTGGCGCAGGGCGCATCTTCACACTGGCGGCAAAGCGTCGCCGTCGAGAGTTCGCCATTTTTCACCACGCGGATCCGCGGCGCAAAGCGCATGGCGGAAACGCCAGAACAGTCCTGGTCCCGCTGATGGGATACCACGCAGGCGACTTCACAGGTACGGCAGCCGATGCACTTTTGCGCATCCGCGATAATAAACCGGTTCATCCTTGCTCCACTGGGGATAAAAACGCAGAGTGCCAGAAAAAACCGCTTCCGCGCCTTGATCCTGAATGGAGTCAGCGGCGTTTTCTCTCAGATGCCCGGGACAATTTGGTCATCTGCCTTACCCTTCCCGCACGGAAAAGCCCAGTTCGCGGGAAATCGCCTCTGCCGTATCGCGCAGCGGCTTGAGTAAATTCTTCTCCCCTACCTGCTTGAGGCGCGATGTTGATAAGGAGATAGAAATGGCATAAGGCACGCGTCCATGAATATCGAAAACCGGGACCGCCAGGCAGGACACGCCCAACTCGTTCTCTTCCCTGTCCATCGCCATATTACGCTCGCGGATCTGCGCTAGCTCATCATGCATCGCAGGTAAGCCGGTAATGGTATTCCGGGTCAGCGGCTGAATAATATCCTGGTGTGAATTCCAGTAGCTCTCAACGTAGTCAGGATGGCCAAACGCCATATAAATCTTGCCCATTGCCGAGCAGTACAGCGGCATATGCTGGCCAATATAGGCGCGCGTACGCAGCATGCCGGTGGTCGGCTCCAGCTTATAAATCAGGATAGCGTGGTCATCTTCACGGCTGGAGAAGTTCACCGTCTCGCCGGTGGCCAGGTTGAGCGCCTCAAGATGCGGCGCCGCGACGTGGATGATATTGAGCGACGACAAAGCCTTTTGGCCAACGGCGATAAACTTTGTCGTCAGACGATAGCTCCCCGCCGCCGGGGCTGGCGTCACGTAGCCACAGGATTGCAGCCCCTGCAATAAGCGATGAACGGTGCTTTTGTTCAGGCCCGCCAGTTCCGACAGATGCGCCAGCGGGCATCCGTTTGGGTAATTACTCAGGATCTCAATCAGCATCAACCCACGAAAAAGGCTCTGGCTTCCGGCAGGCCTCTCTTTGTCTTGCGTTACATCGCTCTCTTTTGTGCCCATCGTTTCCGCTCCCCGTTTTTGTCGCGTTCAGATGGTAGCGCAAAGTGTGTTTCAGTTCACGATCTGAACCGAAAAAACACAACTTTATGATTTTTATGATTTTTAAAAATAACGCTGCCCGTTGATCTGATAAAAATTGATCGCTATATTTGAAATCAGATTTCGCATAGTGAAATTTAGAGATAAAAAAGCGATCAACTCTGACCAGGAAAACAGGAATGAAAGTAACGTTTGAGCAGTTAAAAGAGGCATTCAATCGAGTACTGCTGGCGCGGGGTATCGCCGCAGAAACCGCCGATGCCTGCGCAGAAATGTTTGCCCGCACCACCGAATCCGGCGTCTATTCTCACGGCGTGAACCGCTTTCCTCGCTTCATCCAGCAGCTGGACAACGGCGACATCATCCCCGAGGCTAAACCGCAGCGGGTAACCAGCCTAGGCGCTATCGAACAGTGGGATGCCCAGCGCTCCATCGGCAACCTGACGGCGAAAAAGATGATGGACCGGGCCATCGAACTGGCTTCCGATCACGGTATCGGCCTGGTGGCGTTACGTAACGCCAACCACTGGATGCGCGGCGGCAGCTATGGCTGGCAGGCGGCGGAAAAAGGCTACATCGGCATCTGCTGGACCAACTCTATCGCCGTTATGCCGCCGTGGGGCGCTAAGGAGTGCCGTATCGGCACCAATCCGCTGATCGTCGCCATTCCGTCGACGCCGATCACCATGGTGGATATGTCGATGTCGATGTTCTCCTACGGCATGCTGGAAGTTAACCGCCTTGCCGGCCGCGAGCTGCCCGTGGACGGCGGATTCGACGATGAAGGTCATTTGACCAAAGAACCGGGGGTTATCGAGAAAAACCGCCGTATTTTGCCGATGGGCTACTGGAAAGGTTCCGGCCTGTCGATTGTGCTGGATATGATTGCCACCCTGCTTTCCAACGGCTCTTCCGTTGCCGAAGTGACTCAGGAAAACAGCGATGAATATGGCGTTTCGCAGATCTTCATCGCCATAGAAGTGGATAAGCTGATCGATGGCGCAACCCGCGACGCCAAACTGCAGCGAATTATGGATTTCATCACCACCGCCGAACGCGCCGATGAAAATGTGGCGGTCCGCCTGCCCGGCCATGAATTTACCCGACTGCTGGATGAAAACCGCCGCAACGGTATTACCGTCGATGACAGCGTATGGGCCAAAATTCAGGCGCTGTAAGGAGCTCACCCATGATTTTTGGCCATATTGCTCAACCGAATCCGTGTCGTCTGCCCGCGGCCATTGAACAGGCGCTTGATTTCCTGCGCACGACGGATTTTCACGCGCTGGAACCCGGCGTCGTGGAAATCGACGGCAAGAACATCTTCGCGCAGGTTATTGACTTAACCACCCGCGATGCCGCTGACAATCGTCCGGAGGTTCACCGTCGCTATCTGGATATCCAGTTTCTGGCGTGGGGTGAAGAAAAAATCGGTATCGCCATTGATACCGGCAATAATCAAATCAGCGAATCGTTGTTAGAACAGCGCGATATTATTTTCTATCACGACAGCGAACATGAATCGTTCTTTGAAATGACGCCAGGCAACTATGCGATATTTTTCCCGCAAGATGTGCATCGTCCTGGATGTAATAAAACTGTAGCCACCCCGATCCGCAAAATAGTCGTTAAGGTCGCTATTTCAGTTTTATAATAAGGAGCACAAAATGAATTCGAATAATACCGGTTACATTATCGGTGCGTACCCCTGTGCACCCTCATTTCACCAAAAGAGTGAAGAGGAAGAGACGGAATTCTGGCGGCAGCTCTCCGACACCCCGGATATTCGCGGGCTGGAGCAACCCTGCCTTGAACATCTTCATCCGCTCGGCGACGAGTGGTTATTGCGCCATACCCCGGGACACTGGCAGATTGTCGTTACCGCCATCATGGAAACCATGCGCCGCCGCGGTGAAAACGGCGGCTTTGGGCTGGCATCCAGCAACGAAGAGCAGCGCAAAGCCTGCGTGGAGTACTATCGTCACCTGCAGCAGAAGATCGCTAAAATCAATGGTAAGACCGCCGGAAAGGTCATTGCCCTTGAGCTTCACGCCGCCCCGCTGGCGGGCAATGCCAACGTGGCTCAGGCGACCGACGCCTTTGCCCGTTCATTAAAAGAGATTACCCGCTGGGACTGGTCCTGCGAGCTGGTGCTGGAGCACTGCGACGCGATGACCGGCACCGCGCCGCGCAAAGGATTTTTGCCGTTAGAAAACGTGCTGGAAGCCATTGCCGACTACGACATCAGCATCTGTATCAACTGGGCGCGCTCTGCCATTGAAGGGCGGAATACCGTTCTACCGCTCACACATACGCAGCAGGCAAAACGGGCAGGGAAGCTCGGCGCGCTGATGTTTTCCGGCACGACGCAAACCGGCGAGTACGGCGAATGGCAGGATTTACACGCGCCGTTCGCGCCTTTCTGCCCGCAGAGCCTGATGACCACCGACCACGCTCGTGAATTATTTGCCTGCGCAGGAGCCGATCCCCTGCAATTCTCAGGTATCAAATTACTGGAAATCACTGCCAGCGCAAACGTTGACCATCGCATCGCGATATTACGCGACGGCATCTCAGCGCTAAAACAAGCACAATAATAATAACCACCTTCATCGCCAGAATATTTTTTAATATTACGAGACTATAAAGATGAATATAACCTCTAACTCTACACCCAAAGATATACCGCGCCAGCGCTGGTTAAGAATTATTCCCCCAATACTGATCACCTGTATTATTTCTTATATGGACCGGGTCAATATTGCCTTTGCCATGCCCGGCGGCATGGATGCCGACTTAGGTATTTCCGCCACCATGGCGGGGCTGGCGGGCGGTATTTTCTTTATCGGTTATCTATTTTTACAGGTTCCCGGCGGGAAAATTGCCGTTCACGGCAGCGGTAAGAAATTTATCGGCTGGTCGCTGGTCGCCTGGGCGGTTATCTCCGTGCTGACGGGGTTAATTACCAATCAGTACCAGCTTCTGGCCCTGCGCTTCTTACTAGGCGTGGCGGAAGGCGGCATGCTGCCGGTCGTTCTCACCATGATCAGTAACTGGTTCCCTGATGCGGAACGCGGTCGCGCCAACGCGATTGTCATTATGTTCGTGCCGATTGCCGGGATTATCACCGCCCCGCTCTCAGGCTGGATTATCACGGTTCTTGACTGGCGCTGGCTGTTTATTATCGAAGGTTTGCTCTCGCTGGTTGTTTTGGTTCTGTGGGCCTACACCATCTATGACCGGCCGCAGGAAGCGCGCTGGATCTCTAAAGCAGAGCAGAACTATCTGGTCGAGACGCTGGCCGCAGAGCAAAGGGCCATTGCCGGCACCGAGGTGAAAAACGCCTCTCTGAGCGCCGTTCTCTCCGACAAAACCATGTGGCAGCTTATCGCCCTGAACTTCTTCTACCAGACCGGCATTTACGGCTACACCCTGTGGCTGCCCACCATTCTGAAAGAATTAACCCACAGCAGCATGGGGCAGGTCGGGATGCTCGCCATTCTGCCGTACGTCGGCGCCATTGCCGGGATGTTCCTGTTCTCTTCTCTTTCAGACCGAACCGGTAAACGCAAGCTGTTCGTCTGCCTGCCGCTGATTGGCTTCGCTCTGTGCATGTTCCTGTCGGTGGCGCTGAAAAATCAAATATGGCTCTCCTATGCCGCGCTGGTCGGCTGCGGATTCTTCCTGCAATCGGCGGCTGGCGTGTTCTGGACCATCCCGGCACGTCTGTTCAGCGCTGAAATGGCGGGCGGCGCGCGCGGGGTTATCAACGCGCTTGGCAACCTCGGCGGATTTTGTGGCCCTTATGCGGTCGGGGTTCTGATCACGCTGTACAGCAAAGACGCCGGCGTTTATTGCCTGGCGATCTCCCTGGCGCTGGCCGCGCTGATGGCGCTGCTGCTGCCGGCGAAATGCGATGCCGGTGCTGCGCCGGTAAAGACGATAAACCCACATAAACGCACTGCGTAAAATCGAGCCCGGCGGCGCTGCGCCTGCCGGGCCTGCGAAATATGCCGGGTCCTCCCGGCAAGAATGAGATGCGAAAGATGAGCAAGAAACAGGCCTTCTGGCTGGGTATTGATTGTGGCGGCACGTATCTGAAAGCCGGTTTATATGATGCCGAAGGTCATGAACATGGCATTGTGCGGCAAGCGCTACAGACGATGTCGCCCCTGCCGGGTTACGCCGAACGCGACATGCATCAGCTCTGGCAACACTGCGCGGCAACCATTGCCGGACTATTACAACAGGCAGGGGTATCCGGCGAACAGATTAAAGGCGTGGGCATCTCCGCTCAGGGTAAGGGCCTCTTCCTCCTCGATAAGCAGAATCGGCCGCTGGGTAACGCCATCCTCTCGTCCGATCGTCGGGCGCTGAATATCGTTCAGCGCTGGCAGCGGGACCGTATTCCCGAACGGCTCTATCCCGTTACCCGCCAGACGCTATGGACCGGGCATCCGGCTTCTCTGCTGCGCTGGGTCAAAGAGAATGACCCCCAGCGCTACGCGCAAATTGGCTGCGTGATGATGGGGCATGACTATCTGCGCTGGTGCTTAACCGGCGTGAAAGGCTGCGAGGAGAGCAACATCTCCGAGTCCAACCTCTACAACATGTCCACGGGCCAGTACGACCCGTGTCTGACCCAATGGCTGGGGATCGGCGAAGTGGATAGCGCGCTGCCCCCCGTTGTAGGGTCAGCCGAAATATGCGGGGAGATCACCGCTCAGGCAGCCGCTTTAACCGGTCTGGCGGCGGGTACTCCCGTCGTTGGCGGCCTGTTTGACGTGGTCTCCACCGCCCTTTGCGCCGGGATTGAGGATGAGTCGACCCTCAATGCGGTGATGGGGACCTGGGCCGTCACCAGCGGTATCGCTCACGGTCTGCGCGAACATGAGGCCCACCCTTACGTCTATGGCCGCTACGTCAATGACGGCCAGTATATCGTTCACGAAGCCAGCCCGACCTCATCCGGCAACCTCGAGTGGTTTACCGCCCAGTGGGGCGATCTCTCGTTTGATGAGATCAATCAGGCCGTAGCCAGTTTGCCGAAAGCCGGGAGCGAGCTGTTTTTTCTGCCGTTTCTCTACGGCAGCAACGCCGGGCTGGAGATGACCTGCGGCTTTTACGGCATGCAGGCGCTGCATACCCGCGCGCACCTGCTGCAGGCGGTTTATGAAGGCGTGGTATTCAGCCATATGACCCATCTCAACCGTATGCGCGAACGCTTTACAAGCGTTCAGGCCCTGCGCGTCACCGGCGGCCCGGCGCACTCCGACGTCTGGATGCAAATGCTGGCGGACGTCAGCGGCTTACGCGTTGAACTGCCGCAGGTGGAAGAGACCGGCTGCTTTGGCGCTGCCCTCGCGGCGCGCGTCGGCACCGACGTATACCGCAGCTTTAGCGAAGCCCGGCGCGCCCGGCAGCACCCGGTACGCACGCTGCTGCCCGATATGACCGCCCACGCACGCTATCAGCGCAAATACCGCCACTACCAGGATTTGATTGAGGCACTACAGGGCTATCACGCCCGTATTAAGGAGCACGCATTATGAGCCGACCATTACTGCAGCTGGCGCTGGACCACACCAGCCTTCAGGCTGCGCAGCGCGATGTCGCCCTGCTACAGGATCACGTTGATATCGTGGAGGCGGGGACCATCCTCTGTTTGACCGAGGGGCTTAACGCAGTTACAGCCCTGCGCACCCAGTGTCCGCAGAAGATCATCGTCGCCGACTGGAAAGTCGCCGACGCCGGTGAAACCCTGGCGCAGCAGGCCTTTGGCGCTGGCGCCAACTGGATGACCATCATCTGCGCCGCGCCGCTCGCCACGGTCGAGAAAGGCCACGCCGTGGCCCAGGCCTGCGGCGGTGAAATTCAGATGGAGCTGTTCGGCAACTGGACGCTGGATGACGCCCGCGCCTGGTACCGTACCGGCGTCCATCAGGCGATTTACCATCGCGGACGCGATGCCCAGGCCAGCGGGCAGCAGTGGGGGGAGGCGGATCTGGCGCGCATGAAAGCGCTCTCCGACATTGGCCTTGAGCTATCGATCACCGGCGGGATTACCCCGGCCGATCTGCCGCTGTTCAAGGATATCAACGTCAAAGCGTTTATTGCCGGGCGCGCGCTGGCAGGCGCTGCCCATCCGGCACGGGTTGCCGCCGAATTCCACGCGCAAATCGACGCTATCTGGGGAGAACAGCATGCGTAACCACCCGTTAGGTATTTATGAAAAAGCGCTGGCGAAGGATCTCAGCTGGCCTGAACGGCTGGTGCTGGCCAAAAGCTGCGGTTTTGATTTTGTCGAAATGTCGGTGGACGAGACCGACGAACGCCTTTCGCGCCTGGAGTGGACATCGGCCCAGCGGGCATCGCTGGTGAGCGCGATGCTGGAAACCGGCGTCGCTATTCCCTCAATGTGCCTGTCCGCCCATCGCCGTTTCCCCTTTGGCAGCCGCGACGAGGCGGTACGCGAGCGGGCGCGGGAGATTATGACTAAAGCCATCCGCCTGGCGCGCGATCTGGGGATTCGTACTATTCAGCTGGCGGGTTACGACGTCTATTACGAAGAGCACGATGAAGGCACCCGGCAGCGTTTTGCCGAAGGGCTGGCCTGGGCGGTAGAACAGGCCGCCGCCGCGCAGGTGATGCTGGCGGTGGAGATCATGGACACCGCCTTTATGAACTCCATCAGCAAATGGAAAAAGTGGGACGAGAGGCTTTCGTCACCGTGGTTTACCGTCTATCCGGACGTCGGCAACCTCAGCGCCTGGGGGAACGACGTCACCGCCGAGCTGAAACTGGGTATCGATCGTATCGCCGCCATCCACCTGAAGGACACGCTGCCCGTCACCGACGATAGCCCGGGCCAGTTCCGCGACGTGCCGTTCGGTGAAGGATGCGTTGATTTTGTCGGCATCTTTAAGACGCTGCATGAGCTGAACTACCGCGGTTCGTTTCTGATTGAGATGTGGACGGAGAAGGCCAGCGAACCGGTGCTGGAGATTATCCAGGCCCGGCGCTGGATTGAATCACGGATGCAGGAAGGAGGTTTCACATGTTAGAGCAACTGAAAGCCGAGGTGCTGGCGGCAAACCTGGCGCTCCCGGCGCACCGGCTGGTCACCTTTACCTGGGGCAACGTCAGCGCGGTGGATGAAACGCGCCGTCTGATGGTCATTAAGCCCTCCGGCGTCGAATATGAGGTGATGACCGCCGACGATATGGTGGTCGTAGAGATCGCCAGCGGTAAGATCGTTGAAGGCGCTAAAAAACCCTCTTCGGATACGCCAACGCATCTGGCCCTTTATCGTCGCTATCCGCAGATCGGCGGGATCGTGCATACCCACTCCCGCCATGCGACGATCTGGTCGCAGGCCGGTCTCGATCTCCCCGCCTGGGGCACCACCCACGCCGACTATTTTTATGGCGCCATCCCCTGCACCCGGCCGATGACCGTTGAGGAGATTAACGGGGAGTATGAGTATCAGACCGGCGAAGTGATTATCAAAACCTTTGAACAGCGCGGTCTGGATCCGGCGCAAATCCCGGCGGTATTAGTCCATTCGCACGGCCCGTTTGCCTGGGGTAAAGATGCGGCCGACGCCGTACATAACGCCGTGGTACTTGAAGAGTGCGCCTATATGGGCCTGTTCTCGCGCCAGCTGGCGCCACAGCTGCCGGATATGCAGTCTGAACTGCTCGATAAACACTACCTGCGTAAACACGGCGCGAATGCCTATTACGGGCAAAACTAACACCGCGGGACTCCCGGATGGCGGCTAACGCCTTATCCGGGCTACCGGCGGTCTGCGGTCCCGTAGCCCGGGCAGGCGCTTTGCGCCGCCCTCGGGGGAAGCGTGCAGGATGTTGCAGAATTTTCCCGGGGGCGATGCTGCGCATCCCCGGCGGTCTGCGGTCCCGTAGCCCGGGCAGGCGCTTTGCGCCGCCCCCGGGGGAAGCGTGCAGGATG
>NZ_JBEAFN010000017.1:0-49501 GCF_040061795.1 Klebsiella sp. GN_Kp190 | reverse complement strand
AGCTTCAACTTTTCAGAAAACCCCTGCCAGCGATGGCGGGGGTTTTTGCTTCATATAGCAGGTTGAAACAAAGGGCAGATGAATGACTGTCCACGATGCTATACCCAAAAGAAAGCGGCTTAACGGTCAGCTTTAACTTTTCAGAAAACCCCTGCCAGCGATGGCGGGGGTTTTTGCTTCATATGGCGGGTTGAAACACAGGACAGATGAATGACTGTCCACGACGCTATACCCCAAAAGAAAGCGGCTTAACGGTCAGCTTCAACTACTTCTAAAGCAATACGTTGGCATGTCTCAGACCTTTAAAGGTGAAAATGCGACGCAAACTGTGATACAGACGAGGCATACCAACGGCTGTTCCATCCCTAATACCCTCAAGTGCGACAACCGCTATTGCCTTTATTTCAGACTCCCGTCAGGCGTTTTTTTCGTGTGTCTCTGGGCTGCGATTCAGCGAGTAGAGCAAGATTTATATCTTCCCACTCTTTATGATCATTTCTTTTATAAAAGCGTCCAGGATGGAGCCAGCCCAACTTTTGGACATAGTGCAGAAAATGAAGAAATTAGAACAAAAAGACATTGATGATTATTTACCGCCTTTATCATTTCAGCGGCCTGGGTGTTAAACGTAGACGAGGTCGATGATTTCATGAAGGAGTGTCTGACAGTCACTGCTTCCTTCGGTATATCCGGCAACGTAACCCGGAACAGACAAACACGGCGAACGGGCAGGCACAGCAAAAGCTTTGATACTTCACAAAGCGAATGAAAAAACAGGAGGTATTCATTATATGAATTTTTTTAAAACATAGTTTCACTTTAAGGGGGAAACAACTTTCTGCTTGTGGTTGTTATTTGTACAATGAGTGTTGGACAAGATAAATTCACAGTAAGTAGAGGGATTTATGAAGCAATACACCAACGAACTCACGCCATCCGTACTCGCATCATTCAATCATCCATTCAGCGCAGAGCAACTGGCAAACGCAGACGAAGAGCAACGCCAGATTTTCAAATCCCATATTGAAGAAATGAAAGATCGTTCTTTAATGGCAATTTGGCGTTTTGCTACGACTGGAGCGCTCACCCGAAACGGTGGAAAGATTGAGAAAGCCAGCGCCAACGACACTTTTATTCTTGAGGATGGGAGCGAGGTTACTCGGGCAATGGTTGGGGATGACGTTGTTTATCCTGACGGAACACGCGCGAAAATCATCAACGGATCGGGGTCAGTCAATACCAACGGCAACGGCGTTTCTTATGCTCTCGTAGGAAGCCAGCTTGATAACGGTGATGTGATTGTTAGCACCCCACAAGATTATGCTCTCCTCTGCCAGTTAGACAACAGCCCAGCAATGCCAGCCGATTTTCTCGCTCCAGCGGCGCTCTAAAAAAAGGAGTCCAGAAAATGTCTACAGGCTTTTGGGTTGTGAAAGGCGATAAAACAACATGCGGGGGATCGGTACTGACCGGACACCCGAAAGGGAAGCAGATTGGCCCGAATCTAAACAGACAGGCAACAGTGGGCTGCCAGGTATCCTGCGGTAAACACCCAGGTATTTACAGCGTGGCAGGTGGATATCCTGGAGAGTATATTCATGGTCAGTTAGCCGCCAGTACGCTCTACAGCCGCTCTACCTGTCCGTGTAAGTCATTTTTCATCGCCACCCATACTTTTATGCGACACGGCCCTTATCAGGCACCAGTGCGGGCAACATCCACACCAGCGGCCGCGAAAGCCACACCTGATTCAGTACAAGAACCAGAGCAGCACGCCCAAGTAGCGAAGAAGCAAAACAGTTTTGCTGACACCTGCAAGCCAGAAGATAACCAACTTCTGAACGGCGTTTACATCTGGACTGAAACCACCGACGCAGGACATGCTTATGTTTCTGTACACGAGAATAACTCGATCTATGTTTACACATACGGGCGCTTTGGTCGGAAAGGCCCGGCCACATTAACAGGTGATGGGATTCTTAACTTCCTGACTGGCGATGATGCACGCCTTTACTATCGTGAAGAACTGTACAAATACCAAGCGAGAGTTTTTCAGATCGACGATGTTACTACGGAGGAAACCCGCAGAATTTTTGAATCTCTATGGAACTCCGGTAAAACACCCGTTTTCACGGAGGCGATGGGAGACCGTACTAAGCGGCGCGGAAAGGTGATAGACGTTTACGATTTAACCGGCAGCAACTGCACAACTCACACGGTACAAGTGATCAGAGAAGCAGGGACTAAAATCTTTGACACCAGTTACACATCGACAACAACGCAGCTTCGTATCGACAATGAAGAAGATTTCACTATCCCTGTATCTTTACAGCGTTACTTGACGGAAAAGAGCGGCGATCTGTCTTCAATGAACGTTATGGAAGTCACCAGCTCATTCAGAGAACAGTATCCGAACATCGAACAATTCAAGCCTAACTCTGAAAGCCTCACAGGACGAGTGGAGGAAGGGCTTGCTAACAGTGCGTCAACGGTTGGATCATCTTCGGGCTATTCTGGGGGCACGATTGGCGGCATTTTAGGTGGTTCGTATGACATTGACGAATAGAGCAAAGGCTATCCTTCGATGGGGAGGCATTGCTTTAGTATTCGCAATTTACTCTATCGCCTTGATGATACCTGTGCTTGATTTTGGACTAACCCGGAAATACAACGGCCCCCCTTCAACAGGTCAGATGGAAGCCCGTTTATGTGAAGCGATCATAAATGACTTAGCGCGTTCAGTGGATAGCCTCTTAATCACTGCATTTGTCGGTAGCGCCATTTGTCTTGTTTTAGTCTTGCTTATCTTCAAGAAAGTGAGATGACCGTCAAAGGCTGGAGAGATCCAGCCTTTCCCCTTTTCCCTGTTTTTAGACAATACAAGTCTAATACACGTTGGTGGTAAGACAACGCACTGGAGTGCCCCCCGAGCCAGTGTCATTGTCTCACTTCTGAACAGAAAGAGATTTAAGGAGATCTGCCAGCTATACAAAGAGAAGTTCGGCAGCCTTCCCGATGCCGTATTATTGTTCGAGAACGTTAACTCACTTTACTTCAAGGGCGCATACGGCATAAAAACGCAGTTTATATTTATGCCGCTATTGTGGAATAAAAGCTCAATACTGACCAAAAATGATGATAAAGATTTCATCCGGGGATTACCGAAACGGATTATCAGGCCATTTTATGTAGAGGCACTTCTTGGTCTGGTTAGTATAGTATTTTTTGTAATTGCAGGGATTTTGATGCTGGCGATAAAACACGGTTGGGTGTGAAAGACACGTACCTGGCGGGCTTTACCCTGCCATACAAAGTGAGATACGGTCTGCGACACAATCCCCAGCGCCGCAGATACCTGACGTATGGTTGAACGAAGCCGGCTGAGCGGTCCGTTTCAACTTATTAGACAACCCCTGCCAGCAATAGCGGGGCTTTTGCTTTGGGTTGTAGCAACGGCGCGGGTGTAGTCGATCAGGAAAGGCGTCAGCCGCCACCTGACAAGAAAGCGGCACAATGGGGGAAACAGATTTGCCATCAACCGCATTATGACTCATACGGTTATGCGTCCTTCTTGCTTAATTAATATATTTAAAATAAATGACTTCAATTGTAGTATTCATGTTTGTTATGTATTTCCTGATTTAACTACATTTATGCGAACTATTTTTTACATTTCGTCATCGGCTTATGAAAAATAATAGCCAGCCACATCGGTGATAATTAATCAGGATAAAACAAAAAATGAAATTAATGACTCGCATTGCAGTGACAACCGTCCTCGCTACGGGCTTCTCAATGGCGGCACAGGCTGCGGATGTTAACGCTGCGCCAGCCCCGGCGCAGGATCCGATTGTCCAACACTTAAAACTGACCCAGGATCAGGTAACGAAAATTAAAAGCCTGCACCAGCAGCTGGAAAAAAACGTTCAGCAGATCTCCCAGAAAGATATTAAAGACGGCGTATTATTTGATGTGATTGATTCCGGAAAATGGAATGAAAAAGCGGTCAAAGATCAGCTGGCGGCGTTTAGTAAAGTCGAACAGCAGGTCCGCTATTATCGCGTG
Source organism: Klebsiella sp. GN_Kp190 (assembly GCF_040061795.1). Classification (NCBI taxonomy): domain Bacteria; kingdom Pseudomonadati; phylum Pseudomonadota; class Gammaproteobacteria; order Enterobacterales; family Enterobacteriaceae; genus Klebsiella; species Klebsiella sp. GN_Kp190. The sequence goes on along the minus strand of NZ_JBEAFN010000017.1, from coordinate 45,436 downwards.
AAGTACTATTTTGATGTGAATCAGGTCCTGACGCCAGAACAGCGTAAGCAGGTCCAAAAAGATTTAGCTCAGGCGCTGAGTGAGTAAATCTATCGGCCCCGGCCGGGGCCGATATTGACGTCAGGCGACGCTTTCTTCTTCCTGGAGCCGTATCTCCGCTTCTGCGACGATCGCCTCCAGTTCGCTCAACATCTCTTCATAACCAAAGCTAACCGTTGTTATGGTTTCTGGCTGCGGCTGCGATGCTGCCAGCACCGCTTTTTTTGTTTTCTTCTTGCCCACTGACACACTCCCTTACTGCCGTTGTTACACAGGTAAATCTATCAGCAAAGCGCGCAGCGGCGTATCGGCAACGAGGGTAATGTTAGCTTCGTCACGAATAAACGCGCCATCACCGCAGGTCAAAGCCTGTTTCTCTTCTTCCTGCACTCGCGCATGTACCGTGCCGTGAATCGACTGCAGGTAGGCGCGCGGGCCGTAGAGCTGCACGTTAAGCTGCTCGCCTTTCGCCAGATTGATATGGTGGATCCATACCTGCTGGCGCAGCTGGAGACTGTTCTGGCTGCCGTCCGGCGAAGCCAGCAGCTGCTGCGCTCCCTCGGCGATAGCGATTTTTTGCACCAGCGGGTTTTCATGCTGCGGGCAGGCGTCCAGCCACAGCTGGATTCGCGTCAGCGAGCTCTCTTTGCTCAGGTTGTGCTCGCTGTAGCTCACGCCGGGCTGGGTGGATATCAGCAGCGCTTCGCCAGCTTTAGCCTGGATATGGTTGCCATCGCTGTCGCGGTATTCCGCTTCACCTTCCAGTATCAGGTTCAGAATGTCGACTTTCGGATAGGTACGCGGCTGGAACGACGCGCCGGGCGCCAGGACTTCCTGGTTGAGCACGCGCAGCGACGCGTAACCTAGCAATTTCGGGTCGAAGTAGTGGCCAAAGGAAAAGGTGTAGCGGGCCTGCAGCCAGCCGAAGTCGGCTTGACCGCACTGTTTGGCTGTTCGGGTTGTAATCATCTTCTTGACCTCTCTTTACACTAAATCAATGGTAAAGGTATGGACGCTGTATTGTTAGCCAGATATTCTGCCCGGTATGTTCAAATTTCCTGAATGAGAGAACGATGGCTAAAGAGAGAGCATTAACGCTGGAAGCGTTACGCGTTATGGATGCGATTGACCGGCGCGGAAGCTTTGCGGCGGCGGCTGATGAGCTTGGTCGAGTGCCTTCAGCGCTCAGCTATACCATGCAAAAGCTGGAAGAAGAGCTGGATGTCGTTCTGTTTGACCGTTCAGGTCATCGAACAAAATTCACCAACGTTGGCCGAATGCTGCTCGAGCGCGGGCGCGTTCTGCTGGAAGCGGCGGATAAGCTGACAACCGATGCTGAAGCGCTATCGCGCGGCTGGGAAACGCACCTGACCATCGTCACCGAGGCGCTGGTACCCACCACCGACCTGTTTCCGCTAATTGAAAAGCTCGCGACCAAATCGAACACCCAGCTGTCGATTATTACCGAAGTGCTGGCCGGGGCATGGGAGCGCCTTGAGCAGGGGCGGGCGGATATTGTCGTTGCGCCGGATATGCATTTTCGTTCCTCCTCGGAAATTAACTCCCGTAAGCTCTATTCGGTTATGAGCGTCTACGTTGCCGCCCCTGACCATCCCATTCACCTCGAGCCTGAGCCGCTTTCTGAAGTCACGCGCGTGAAGTATCGCGGCGTGGCGGTGGCGGACACCGCCCGCGAACGTCCGGTGCTGACGGTGCAGCTGCTTGATAAACAGCCGCGATTAACCGTGAGCTCGATCGAAGATAAACGCCAGGCGCTGCTGGCAGGGTTGGGCGTCGCCACGATGCCCTATCCGCTGGTTGAGCGGGATATTGCCGAAGGGCGCCTGCGGGTGGTCAGCCCGGAGTACAGCAACGAGATCGACATTATTATGGCCTGGCGCCGGGACAGCATGGGTGAGGCAAAATCATGGTGTCTGCGGGAAATCCCGAAGCTATTTATGGCAAGATAAAACAAAATGCGCCCCTTTTTGACGAGGGGCGCATGGTCAGTAAGAGGTCGGTTTCGGGTCCGGCCCGAAGCGGTTATTGCCGGGAGTGCCGTTCTGGCAATTGAAGACCAGGATCACCAGCCAGCCGATCACGGGGATCAGCAGTAATAACAGCCACCATGCCGAGCGGTCGGTGTCGTGCAATCGACGAAACTGCACCGCCCACCACGGTAAGAATATCAGCACGCCATAGATGGTCGTCAGAATGCCTTCCCCTCCGGCGCGCTGCCATCCGAGCATTTTATCAATAATGCTGAGTACGCCGGTCAGGATGATGTTGACCAGAATAAACATCCAGTACTCTTTGCGCCGGGCGCGGCCGCCAAATCCAATGTAGTTTTTTAATACTTTAAGATACCAGTCCATTTTTACGCCTCGATTAACCGTCAATCACTTGTTTTTAAAGCGATCGAAATAAGAATAGACGTGAATGAAATGCTGGTAAATATTTGTTTTGTGAATTGTTGGGCGCAGTAAAGGGCGCCCAACGGATTAGCGGAAGCGAAGATCGCGGCCGTGCGGTTCGTTAAGATCCTGCTGCGGGCCGACGGAGATAATCCCGGTTGGGTTGATCGTCTTATGGCTACGGTAGTAATGGTTGCGAATATGGGCAAAATCCACCGTTTCCGCGATGCCCGGCATCTGGTAGATATCGCGCAGGAAGCCATAAAGATTGAGATAATCGCTGATGCGGCGTTTGTCGCATTTAAAGTGGGTCACATACACCGGGTCGAAACGAACCAGGGTGGTCCACAGACGAATATCGGCCTCCGTCAGCTGGTTACCGGTCAGGAAGCGGTGTTGACCAAGGATTTGTTCCAGACGCTCCAGAGACGTAAATACCCCATCGACCGCTTCGTCATAGGCCTGCTGGCTGGTGGCGAATCCGGCTTTATAGACCCCGTTGTTGACGTTGTCATAGATCCAGCCGTTCAGCTCATCAATTTGCGCGCGCAGCTCAGGCGGGTAGTAATCTCCAGCGCGGGCACCCAGTCCGTCAAATGCGGTATTCAACATGCGGATGATTTCCGCCGACTCATTGCTGACGATGGTTTGCTGCTTTTTGTCCCACAATACGGGCACCGTGACGCGCCCGCTGTAGCGGGGATCGGCATGCAGATAAAGCTGATAAAGAAATTCGTGCTGGTAGAGGGTATCGCCCGTCGCTGCCGGGAAGCTATCGTCGAAAGTCCAGCCGTTCTCGAACATCAGGGGGTTGACCACGGAGACGGAGATAAACGGCTCCAGTCCTTTCAGGCTGCGCAGGATCAGGGTGCGATGCGCCCATGGGCAGGCCAGAGAAACGTACAGATGGTAACGGTCTTTTTCCGCAGCGAACCCGGCTTCGCCGCTTGGGCCCGGTGCGCCGTCGGCGGTTAGCCAGTTGCGAAAGGCGGACACAGAACGCTTAAATCGCCCTCCGGTGGATTTGGTGTCATACCAGGTATCGTGCCAGACGCCGTCAACTAATTGTCCCATTATTTCCTCCTTCAGATAGCAAAAGCGAGGAGAAGTCCCCTCGCTTTTTTATTTACTAGTATAGTGCGCTTACCACTTTTTATTCAGGACGCGGTCAATACTAAAGGCGCCTGGACCGGTGATAGCCAGCAGCAGGAAGCCGCCTGCGATGCTCAGGTTTTTCATGAACATCAGCGAGTTCACGCCCTCAGCAAAGTTGCTGTGGAACAGAAACGCGGTCAGCACGGTGAAGCCTGCGGTGAACAGCGCGGTGGTGCGGGTCAGGAAACCGAACAGAATCGCCAGACCGCCGCCGAATTCAAGCAGGATAACCAGCGGCAGCATAAACCCAGGGACGCCCATGGCTTCCATATATTGTTGAGTACCCGCATAACCGGTGATTTTTCCCCAACCTGCGGTGATAAACAGAATGGGCATCAGAATGCGCGCTACCAGTACACCAACATCTTCTAATTTTTTCATTTCTTACTCCAGAAAACCCAAAGGGCGGCGATTTTGTTTTTTGGTGCAATCCTGCGTAGTTACGCGGGCTTGCTGTCGATGGAGAGGATATTAGCGAGGATGAGATGTGATTGTTAGCAAGGAAAACTGTAGATCTTCTTCAAAGTTTCTGAGTAATTTTTGATAAAGGACATGAATGTAAGTGGGGCTGTAGCGGGTCGTACAGGCGGTGCTGCGCAAAATGACGGTAGACGCTGAAAGGCGAAAGCGGTCTGCTGGTGAGCAAGAAGAGGGGCAAACCTGACGGGGACAGCGGGGCGAGAGGGATGCCGGGCGGCGGCTGGCGCCGGACCCGGTCATTAGCCTTAGCGCGAGGTGGACTGACGCAGCAGATTGCGTGCCATCCGCCAGGTGCTCCAGATACCGAGGCTGCGCTTTGCCCAGCGCATCAAAAAGCGCGGATGGCGAACGGACCATATTGCCACGATGCCGCTGCCGACCATTGCCCATGAACGCAGATTGAGGAAGGTGTTCCAGCCGCGATCAATGGGCGCGGTCGCTTCAATCCAGTGGCGGTGGCTGGCGCTAAGGTCCAGCCGCTGCTGTTGGATCAGGCGCAGCAAAAGCGCTTTTTGTCGTTCGCGTTCCTGCTGTTCGCGGCTCATGGCTTATCGTCCTCCAGCAATGCGCGGTCGTTAGCCAGCTCCTGACGCGTGAAGCGCAGGAACGTTGAACGTCGGGCTTTGCGTAAGGTCCAGATACCGCCAATGAGCGCTGCCAGCAGCAGGATAGCGGTGGTGGCGATCATCACGTTGAGCCGATACTGCGCATCGACGGCCCAGATGATGAGCACCAGCATGCTCATCAGCCCGAACGCGGCAAACAGCAGCGTCAGCCCGAGCATCAGGAACAGCTGGAAGAGATTGGCTTTCTCCTCTTCCAGCTCCACGACGACCAGGCGCAGGCGCGTTTCCACCATCTCGACCAGCAAAGTGACTATTCGCTGTCCGATGCCGAAAACGCTTTGCCCAGGCCCTTGCGTGCTTTTAGAGTTCGCCATAATTAACGACGCGTCAGCAGGACACCCAGTACCAGCCCGACGGCAGCACCAATTCCCACGCCGGTCCAGGGGTTTTCACGGACGTATTCATCTGCACGCGCAGCGGTTTCTCGCGTTTGCTTCAGGAGAGCATCGCTGGTTTCACCCAGGCGAACACGGCTTTCCTTCAGCGCGCTTTCGGCTTTACTGCGCAGCTTACCAATCTCTTCTTTCGACTTATCCGTGGAGGAGTTCAGCACTTCTTCCAGGGTATCAGCCAGCGTCTTCAGTTCCGCACGCAGGTCTTCTGCAACGTTATCTTTAGCCATGTTTATCTCCTGTTAAAGTGGTCCATATTGGTCTTGCTTAATCGATTAGTACTCGCGAGACTGCAGCTCTTTCAGTTCCTGCTGCGCTTCATCAAGTTTACGTTGACGCTTGCTGATTTTGTCAGCATCGCCTTTCTGTTCGGCTTCGCGCAGGTCGTTCCGACGTTCGGTAATTTCTTCCTGCTGTTTGGCGATTTTTTTCTGGTGATCGGCTTTGAGCTGGCTGTCGCTGCAGTGCGCTTTTACTTCGCTCAGCGCCTTTTTCAGACCGTCAATACGGTGCTGGTTATGATGCTTTTCTGCGTAGCTGATCTCCCGCTGGATATCCTGCTCTTTTTCCTGGCAAGGGGAGATGGCAAAGGCGCTGGCGCTCAGTGATGACAGAACCAGGATCAAAGCGATGCGGTGTTTCATGGATACGACCTTCCATTGTGTGGGGGAATATCTCAGGATATCCCCTATCCAGTTGAGTAACGTGAGTCTGGTGACGCCCGCAAACTTAATGATAGTAAGTAAACCGGGAAATCACCAAACAGGGTGAATATATTCGGAATTTTCGTGGATTACCCGAATCTGTGCGGCGTATCGCGCAGGCGCGAAATCCAGGCGGTAGGCGAATCATCGTCTTCCACTAAAGCGATAATATAACCATGCGGTAGAGCGCGGCCCAAAACTTCTTTTGCCGCGGCGCCCTGAGCGCTGGAGTCAAACTTGATAAGCAAACCGTCATTCTGCGGCGTAATGCTTTTAAAACGGATACCGTTAGCATCGAGATGGTGCCAGACGGAAAAACCGTCCGGCATGCTGATACCCTGACTAACGGGACGAATAGCCAGCGTGGATTCCTGCTGTTGCACGGTGAGCCAGAGCCAGAACAGGCCGCACAGGAGTAGCGAACCGCCCAGCACCCAGCTTATCTGACGCAGAGAGGAGCGTGTCATCTCCATCGTTAGCCCCGGCTTCTGTATTTTTTCTTCCACAGGACAATCAGCGAACCTATCAGGCCAAACACCAGCAGCGCGACGGGCAGCAGCATCAGGCAGGACATCAGCTGATCTTCATACTTCAGGAATACCGGCGTTTTCCCCAGCAGGTATCCCAGCGAGGTCAGGATCAGAACCCACAGCAGCCCGCTCATCCAGTTAAAAAACTGGAAGCGTGCGCTGCTCAGGCCTGATAGCCCGGCGATGGTCGGCAGCAGCGTACGAACGAAAGCGATAAAGCGGCCAATCAGCAGTGCGGAAAGCCCGTGCTTATGGAACAGGTGATGCGCGCGCTGATGATAGTGCGAAGGGAGGTGCGATAGCCAGTTTTGTACGATTCGCGTATTGCCAAGCCATCGGCCCTGAATATAGCTCAGCCAGCAGCCGAGACTTGCCGCCGCGGTGAGCAGCAGCAGCGTTTCCGGAAAGCCCATCGCGCCTTTGGCTATCAGGACGCCGACCAGCACAAGCAGGCTATCGCCGGGCAAAAAGGCGGCGGGTAGCAAACCGTTCTCAAGGAACAAAATCATAAATAAGACAAAGTACAGCATGCCAATCATGGAGGGATTAGCGAGAGTTTCGTAATCCTGAGCCCACAAGGCGTTCAATAATTGGGTTAATAGTTCCATTCACGATTCCTGGTACATCGGTTAACGGCACGTCTGAACGCGGTATATGCACGGCGACATAGCTTTTTATTAGATTATGGTCGCTACTGCGCTCTGAACGGTTCCCTGTTTAAAAGTGAAGTAAGCCAAAGCTAACTCTCAGAACGACAAAATGCATCTAATTGTAACAAACCCGCTGACTTTACGTCATAGAAATTGCAGTTTGTTGCATTCTGATTTTGCTGATTGCGAAGGAGGGTGGCGAGTGTATTTACACAGGCTGACACTATATATGCTTTGCTTACCCTAAGGCTTTACGGGCAGCGGAGGAATCGCTGCCCTGCAGAAGGAGAACGTCTATTTTACGCCGTTGGCGGCCGTATCGAGATGAACCACGGGATTATCGGCAAACAGGTAGCGATCGGCATTGAATTCAAAGTCGTCGCTGGTTTCGTTGAACAACATCAGCTTGGTATTTTCCAGATGCTGCCACATCGCCAGCTTAGCCGCATGTGGATCTTTGCGAATCAGCGCTTTAAGAATTTGGTCATGATCGTCGCACCAGTTATCGACGGTACGTGAGTCGATATGGTCGTGCAGTTTTTTCCAGTACGGGTTATGCACGCGCTGGGTCCACATTTTTTCGACGATAGCGGCTAACGCCGTATTTTGCGTCGCCAGCGCGACCTGGACATGGAACTGAAGATCCCATTCGGAATCGCGGAAGCACTTCTCTTTACGCGCTTTTTCCTGGATTTCCATCAGCTTCATGATGTCCTGCTTGGTCACCTGAGTCGCCGCGAATTCGGCAATATTGCTTTCTATCAGCTGACGGGCCTGCAACAGCTCAAAAGGACCATAATTGGCAAATTCCAGCGATTCGTCGGCAATTTGCTGATGTTTTGGATGATTAGAGATGACGTGGATGCCGGAGCCTTTGCGGACCTCAACGTAGCCTTCAACTTCCAGCATAATGATGGCTTCGCGAACCACGGTACGACTTACGCTTTTTTCATCAGCGATAAACCGCTCTGCGGGTAGCTTATCGCCCACAAGGTAGACACCTTGTTCAATGCGCGTTTTAAGCTCAGCAGCAAGCTGCTGATACAGACGACGCGATTCAGTGATTTCCATATTCGCTCCCGGGAGATGGCGACAATATTGGATTTGTTATACCACTTTTACGCGCTTCTCACCATAAGAAGAGACGAAAAAGCCGCCTTAATCAAGGCGGCTTTCGGAGGGGATAACTCGCGTGCCTCTAGCTTTGCGTGGCGGGTTTACTCGTTTCCAGCGGTGTCGTGTCGTCATCCGCCGATTTATTTTTCAGCACGGTCCAGATAACCACGGCGCCCAGCACATCGAAAACCGCCAGCACGGCGAACAGCGGGCTAAAGCCGATAGTGTCCGCCAGCGCGCCAACCACCAGGGCAAACATCGTGCTCGCCAGCCAGGCGGCCATACCGGTCATGCCGTTCGCCGTCGCTACTTCGTTACGCCCAAACACGTCGGAAGAGAGGGTAATTAACGCACCGGACAGCGCCTGGTGAGCAAAGCCGCCGACGCACAGCAGGGCGATAGCGACAAACGGGCTGGTGAACAGGCCGATCATCCCCGGGCCAATCATCAGCACCGCGCCCAGGGTGACGACCATTTTGCGCGAAACGATGAGGTTAACGCCAAACCAGCGCTGGAACAGCGGCGGCAGATAGCCCCCAACGATACAGCCAAGATCGGCAAACAGCATCGGCATCCACGCAAACATCGCGATCTCTTTCAGGTTAAAGCCGTAGACTTTAAACATGAACAGCGGGATCCAGGCGTTGAAGGTCCCCCACGCCGGCTCGGCAAGGAAACGCGGCAGGGCGATACCCCAGAACTGACGGTTGCGCAGAATCTGCCACGGCGACATTTTCTTGCCGTTGTTGGTCTGATGCTGAGATTCCTGGCCGCCGATAATGTAGTCGCGTTCTTCTTCAGTTAATTTTTTCTGATCGCGCGGGTGTTTGTAGAAAATCAGCCACGCCATCGCCCAGGCAAAGCTCAGAACGCCGGAGATAATAAACGCCATCTGCCAGCTGTGCATCACGATGGCCCAAACCACCAGCGGTGGGGCAATCATGGCGCCGATCGAGGAGCCGACGTTGAAGTAGCCAACGGCGATAGAGCGCTCTTTTGCCGGGAACCATTCGGAGCTGGCTTTCAGGCCCGCAGGGATCATTGCCGCTTCGGCGGCACCCACCGCGCCGCGCGCCAGCGCCAGACCGCCCCAGCTTCCCGCCAGCGCCGTAGAGCCGCAGAACACTGCCCATGCGATAGCAAAGAAGGCATAGCCGATTTTAGTGCCTAAAACATCCAGCACGTAGCCGGCAACGGGTTGCATAACGGTATAGGCAGCGGAATAGGCCGCGATGATATAGGAATACTGTTGGGTGGAGATGTGTAACTCTTCCATCAGAGTCGGCGCAGCTGCCGCCACAGTGTTACGCGTCAGGTACCCCAGCACGGTACCTAACGTCACCAGTGCGATCATGTACCAACGTAACCCTTTAATTTTACGCATGTAAACCTCATCGTTTGTTATATATCCGCAGCGGGTGCGGCTATCTTCCAGCCCTGTAACTGAGGCGAAGAAGGTGAAACGGAGGGTTCAGGAGAGGAAACCTCGTATGGCCCGAACCTTGCCATTAACTGTTGTGTCTAATTCGGTGTCCATACCGGTAAATCCGACGTGATAGTTCGTCGGTAATGCATTCCGTCGGTTTATATGTTTCGACGGCAGCAAGATAACTTGTCATACAACTTCAAAAGTTGAGTGACGTCACAAAAGTGGGAAAGTTTGTGTGGGCATTCGTTCATGCGAAAAAGGCCAGAGCTGGCGCGCTCTGGCGGGGCGTTTACTCCTTTGATGGTACTTTTTTTGTCATCGTTTATTGATCTAACTCACGAAAAATACTTCGGCCTGTGGAAATTGGTGTGATAACTTTGTCAGCATTATAGTCAATCATCTGATGGGCTCCCCAGGGGGCGAAGAGGACACGAAAATGACACCGTTTATGACCGAAGATTTTCTGCTTGATACCGAGTTTTCCCGCCGCCTGTACCACGATTACGCGAAAGACCAGCCGATTTTTGACTATCACTGCCACCTGCCGCCGCAGCAGATCGCGGAGAATTATCGCTTCAAAAATCTGTATGACATCTGGCTGAAAGGCGATCACTATAAATGGCGCGCGATGCGTACTAACGGCGTAGCCGAGCGTTTGTGCACCGGCGATGCTTCCGATCGCGAGAAATTTGACGCCTGGGCGGCCACCGTACCGCATACCATCGGTAACCCGTTATACCACTGGACGCATCTTGAGCTGCGCCGTCCTTTTGGTATTACAGGTAAGGTTCTCTCGCCGGCGACGGCGGATGAAATCTGGAATCAGTGCAACGATCTGCTGGCGCAGGATAGCTTTTCCGCTCGCGGCATCATGCAGCAGATGAACGTGAAAATGGTCGGCACCACCGACGATCCGGTCGATTCGCTGGAACATCACGCCGCCGTCGCTAAAGACAGTTCATTCTCCGTGAAAGTACTGCCGAGCTGGCGCCCGGACAAAGCCTTCAACATCGAACAGGCCACCTTCAACGACTACATGGCGAAGCTGGGCGAAGTGTCTGACACCGACATTCGCCGCTTTGCTGACCTCCAGTCCGCGCTGACCAAACGTCTGGATCACTTCGCCGCTCACGGTTGTAAAGTGTCTGACCACGCGCTCGACGTGGTGCTGTTCGCCGAAGCCAACGAAAGCGAACTGGATAGCATCCTGGCGCGTCGTCTGGCGGGTGAAGCCCTCAGCGAGCATGAAGTCGCGCAGTTCAAAACGGCGGTTCTGGTCTTCCTCGGCGCGGAATACGCCCGTCGCGGCTGGGTGCAGCAGTACCACATCGGCGCGCTGCGCAACAACAACCTGCGCCAGTTCAAACTGTTAGGGCCGGATGTAGGGTTTGACTCCATTAACGACCGTCCGATGGCGGAAGAGCTGTCCAAACTGCTCAGCAAACAGAACGAAGAAAACCTGCTGCCGAAAACGATCCTCTACTGCCTGAACCCGCGCGACAACGAAGTGCTGGGTACCATGATCGGCAATTTCCAGGGCGAAGGCATGCCGGGCAAGATGCAGTTCGGTTCCGGCTGGTGGTTCAACGATCAGAAAGACGGTATGGAACGTCAGATGACCCAGCTGGCGCAGCTTGGCCTGCTGAGCCGCTTTGTCGGGATGCTGACCGATAGCCGCAGCTTCCTCTCCTACACCCGTCATGAATACTTCCGCCGCATCCTGTGCCAGATGATTGGTCGCTGGGTTGAAGCGGGAGAAGCCCCGGCGGATATTCAGCTGCTGGGCGAGATGGTGAAAAATATTTGCTTTAACAATGCGCGTGACTACTTCGCCATTGAACTGAACTAAGACCAGAGGTCGGTTGATATGCAATACATTAAAATCCATTCGCACGATAACGTCGCGGTAGCGTTGGCGGATATGGCGGCAGGCACGGTAGTCACCATTGACGGCGATACGGTCACGTTGGCGCAGGATATTGCGCGCGGGCATAAGTTTACGCTGCGCGGCATTGCGAAGGGAGACAACGTCATTAAGTATGGTCTGCCGATAGGGCATGCGCTGGCGGATATTGCGCCGGGGGAACATATCCACTCCCATAATACGCGTACTAACTTAAGCGATCTCGACGCGTACAGCTATCAACCGGATCTGATCGAACCCGCCGCGCAGCCGGCGGATCGCGACATCCAGATTTATCGTCGCGCCAATGGTGAAGTCGGGGTGCGCAACGAGCTGTGGATCCTGCCGACCGTCGGCTGCGTTAACGCCATGGCGCGCCAGATGCAGAACCGTTTTCTGAAGGAAACCAACGACGCGGAAGGTATCGACGGCGTTCATCTCTTCAGCCATACCTACGGCTGCTCACAGCTCGGTGACGATCACATCAACACCCGTACCATGCTGCAAAATATGGTGCGCCACCCGAACGCCGGGGCGGTACTGGTGGTCGGCCTGGGCTGCGAAAACAATCAGGTTGATGCCTTCCGCGAAACGCTGGGCGAGTTCGACCCTGACCGCGTCCACTTTATGATCTGCCAGCACCAGGATGACGAAGTGGAAGCCGGGCTGGAGCATCTGCGCCAGCTATATGAAGTGATGCGCCACGACAAGCGCGAGCCGGGTAAGCTGAGCGAACTGAAGTTTGGTCTTGAGTGCGGCGGCTCTGACGGTTTGTCCGGCATCACCGCAAACCCGATGCTGGGCCGCTTCTCGGATTATCTGATTGCCAACGGCGGCACCACCGTGCTGACCGAAGTGCCGGAAATGTTCGGCGCCGAGCAGCTGCTGATGAGCCACTGTCGCGATGAAGAGACGTTTGGCAAGCTGGTGACGATGGTTAATGATTTCAAACAGTACTTTATCGCTCATGACCAGCCGATTTATGAGAATCCATCGCCGGGCAACAAAGCGGGCGGTATCACGACGCTGGAGGATAAGTCGCTGGGCTGCACGCAGAAAGCGGGCTCCAGCCAGGTGGTCGACGTCCTGCGCTATGGCGAGCGGCTAAAAGTGCACGGCCTGAACCTGCTGAGCGCCCCGGGCAACGATGCGGTTGCGACCAGCGCCCTGGCCGGCGCGGGCTGCCATATGGTGCTCTTCAGCACCGGTCGCGGCACGCCGTACGGCGGTTTTGTGCCAACGGTGAAAATTGCCACCAACAGCGAACTGGCGGCGAAGAAAAAACACTGGATCGACTTCGATGCCGGTCAGCTGATTCACGGTAAAGCGATGCCGCAGCTGCTGGAGGAGTTTGTCGATACCATTGTGGCTTTTGCGAACGGTAAGCAGACCTGCAATGAGCGTAATGATTTCCGCGAGCTGGCTATTTTCAAAAGCGGCGTCACCCTTTAATTACTCGTTATCTTTCACGCCACAGCTGCGGCGTGAAACCTTGTTGAGTAATAAAGGGAGTCGTTTCAAAAGCGGCGTTTCAGAGTATGATGCGCCGTTTTGTCTTATACCCTAAATAATTCGAGTTGCAGGACAAAACGGTTAACCGTTTTGAACAGCGCTTGCGCTGGCCCTGAAAGGGTGAGTCCCGTAGGGGCGAATCATGCGGCAAGTGAGCGAATCCCCGGGAGCTTACTGAAGTAAGTGACCGGGGTGAACGAACGCAGCTAACGCACATGCAACTTGAAGTATGACGGGTATATAAGGACTTTTCATGACCGCATACTGGCTTGCCCAGGGCGTCGGCGTTATCGCCTTTCTGATCGGGATTACGACCTTTTTCAACCGCGATGAGCGTCGCTTTAAGCTACAGCTGGCCGTCTATAGCGCCACCATTGGCGTGCATTTCTTTTTGATGGGCGCCTGGCCGGCGGGAATGAGCGCCGAGCTGAATACCGTCCGCACCCTGATCTCCATGCGCACCCGCAGGCTGTGGGTGATGGCCCTGTTTATCGTGCTCACCCTGGTGCTGGGGCTGGCGAAGCTGCAGCACGCCATGGAGCTGCTGCCGATTATTGGCACCCTGGCCAGTACCTGGGCGCTCTTTCGCTGCTCGGGTCTAACCGTCCGCTGCGTCATGTGGTGTTCGACCGCCTGCTGGGTGATCCACAACTTTTGGCTGGGCTCGATCGGCGGCACCCTGATTGAAGGCAGCTTCCTGTTGATGAACGGTCTGAATATCATCCGATTCCGGCGGATGCAAAAGCGCGGTATCGATCCGTTTAAAGCGGAAAAGGCGGGGCAGAAAGAGAACCCCTCCGCGCGTTAGCGGAGGGGAGAGGTGAGATTAACTGCGCAGGGCGTTTTTCGCCAGCTGTTCGTCTTCAGCGATACAGGCGGCGGCGGTGAACAGCGCATCGGTCGAGGAGTTCAGCGCGGTTTCGCAGGAGTCCTGCAGAACGCCGATGATGAAGCCCACGGCGACCACCTGCATGGCGATATCGTTCGGGATACCAAACATATTACAGGCCAGCGGGATCAGCAGCAGCGACCCGCCCGCCACGCCGGAGGCGCCGCAGGCGCACAGCGAGGCGACCACGCTCAGCAGCAGCGCGGTCGGCAGATCGACCGGAACATTCAGCGTGTGTACGGCCGCCAGGGTCAGAACCGTGATGGTAATCGCCGCGCCGGCCATGTTAATGGTCGCGCCCAGCGGAATAGAGACCGAATAGGTATCGCGATCCAGATTCAGCTTTTCGCACAGCGCCATATTCACCGGAATGTTGGCGGCGGAGCTGCGGGTAAAGAAGGCGTATACGCCGCTTTCGCGCAGGCAGGTCATCACTAGCGGATACGGGTTGCGGCGGATTTTCCAGAACACCAGCAGCGGGTTAATCACCAGCGCCACCAGCAGCATACAGCCAACCAGCACCAGCAGCAGCTGGGCATAGCCCCACAGGGTTTCAAAACCGGTCGTCGCCAGCGTGGAAGCGACCAGGCCGAAGATACCCAGCGGCGCAAAGCGAATCACCACCTTAACGATAAAGGTAACCGCGTGGGACATGTCGTTAATCAGATTTTTGGTGGTTTCATTGCCGTGGCGCAGCGCGAATCCTAAACCGACGGCCCATACCAGAATTCCGATATAGTTGGCGTTCAGCAGCGCGTCAATGGGGTTAGAAACCATGCTCATCAGCAGCCCGCGCAGGACTTCGACGATACCCGACGGTGGGGTGATGCTCTCTGCCGCCGCGTTCAGGTGCAGCGTTGACGGAAAGAGGAAGCTGAACAGCACCGCGGTTAACGCGGCGGCAAAAGTCCCCAGCAGATAGAGGAACAGAATCGGGCGAATGCTGGTTTTCTGCCCCTGCTGATGGTTGGCGATAGAGGCCATGACCAGCATCAGTACCAGCACCGGCGCCACCGCTTTCAGCGCGCCGACGAACAGCGTCCCCAGCAGTCCAACCGCCACGGCGGCCGGTTTTGAGACCGTCGCCAGCAGTACGCCGAGTACCAGACCAATTAAAATTTGTTTGACCAGACTGCCCTGAGCCAGTCGCCGTAGCAGGGTCGATCGGGGTGATGGGGTTGCCATAATTCATTCCTTCCAGTGATGTCGCTGTCCGTCCCGGCTACGTATTATTTGTAACGTTTATGTCCGGATGTAAATAGATGTTTGCCTGGTTGAGTATACGGAAAGAACGCTTCTGGGGAAGGGTAAAATGCTGTTTATCGCGCTGGGATCTTATTTTTTAACTATGTATTAACTATTTTGTGACATGAGTAAGAATAATGCGCGGCAAACGTTGCCGACCGGGTGAAACGGGTCTTCACCCGGCCGTTTACGTCTTACTGCAGCTGTTTTTTCCGATCGTTCTGCTTATTGACCCAGGCGTTGATCAGCAGCGTCAACGCCAGAATACCGCCGACCACGCCCAGCGAAATGCCGATGGGAATATGGTAAAAATCGACAATCAGCATCTTGATGCCGATAAACACCAGAATCACCGACAGGCCGTACTTCAGCATGGAGAAACGCTCCGCGACGCCCGCCAGCAGGAAATACATCGCGCGCAGGCCGAGAATCGCGAACAGGTTTGAGGTCAGCACGATAAACGGATCGGTGGTCACGGCGAAGATGGCCGGAATGCTGTCGACGGCAAAGATAACGTCGCTCAGCTCGACCAGGATCAGCACCAGCAGCAGCGGCGTGGCGTAGATAACGCCGTTTTTGCGGGTAAAGAAGCGTTCACCTTCGATTTTATCCGTCATGCGCAGATGATTGCGGATCCAGCGTACCAGCGGTTTATCGCCGATCCCGGAATCGTCCTCTTTCGCCAGCGCCATCTTCACGCCGGTAAACAGCAGGAATGCGCCGAAGACGTAGAGCAGCCATTCAAACTGAGAAATCAGCCAGCTGCCGGCGAAGATCATGATCGTACGCAGCACGATCGCGCCCAGTACGCCGTAAACCAGCACTCTGCGCTGTAGCGCAGGCGGAACGGCAAAGTAGCTGAACAGCATCAGCCAGACGAAGACGTTATCCACGGCCAGCGCTTTCTCGATCAGATAGCCGGTGAGGAACGCCAGCGCTTGCGGGTCGGCCACGGCGCGACCTTCGGTCTGCACCAGATACCACCAGAAAGCGGCGTTAAACAGCAGCGAGAGGGTAACCCAGAGAATGGACCAGCCAGCGGCCTGCTTCATGGTCATGCTATGCGCACCACGCCGTCCCTGCAGCAGCAGATCGATAGCCAGCATGATGACCACGACCACTGCGAATCCGCCCCATAATAACGGTGTGCCGACAGTATTCATTACTATTTTCCTTACATAAAAACAAAACGGCTGACGTCGGAAGACGGCAGCCGCTGCGCTTTTATGCATAGACCTCGCCTTCCGGCAAGGTCTCACTTACAACAAGAATCTGTTGCCCGGCGACCGGATGCGGTTTTTCACGCATCGTAATGACGATCGGCCGGCAAGGAAGTTACTCCCCTTTGCGCGTAACAAAGTATTACAGGTTATAAATGGCGTCAATGGAGGCCGACGGACCATTTACACAGCTTTACGCCACCGGTTGACTATCCGCCGGGAAGACCACGCCGGTCTGGCGACGAATTTCGCTCAGCAGCTTCGCCGTGATGCGGCTCACTTCCAGACCCGGATGAGCCACCTCGTTGGCTTCGACCAGACGAGCGAACTCCTCCGCTTCATACAGCATCGTATTGATATGCTGCGGCTGGGTGAGATCCTGAGGCTTGCCGCCGCGCGGCACGAAGCAGACTTTCTGGCATTCGGAGATTTTTTCGATCACCAGCGCGCCGGCTTCGCCCTGAATTTCGCTGGGGATGGCGGAATCGCTGACCTTCGAGTGGTGCAGGGTGACATCAAAATCCCCGTAGCTGAGAACGACCGTGCCCTGGCCATCGACGCCGCTCTCCAGCAGACTGGCGGTTGCGTGCACCGCGCGAGGCTCGCCCCACAGCGCCACCGCGGAGGCCAGACAGTAAAAGCCGATGTCCATAATCGAGCCGTTAGAGAAGGCCGGATTGAAGGTGTTGGGATTTTCACCGTCGAGATAGCGCTGATAGCGGGAAGAGTACTGGCAGTAGTTAATAAAGGCTTTGCGCAGCTTGCCGATCTTGTCGAACGACTGTTTAAGCAGCTGGAAGTTTGGCAGGCTGGCGGTTTTGAACGCTTCGAAGAGCACCACGTTATTTTCCCGCGCCGTTTTGATCGCGGCTTCAACTTCCTGCAGGTTCGAGGCCAGCGGTTTTTCGCAAATCACGTGCTTTTTATGGCGCAGAAACAGGCGGGTTTGCGGGAAGTGCAGCGAGTTTGGGCTGGCGATATAGACCGCGTCAACGTCAGGGCTTTGCGCTAAATCTTCCAGCGAAGTGAACAGATGTTCGACGGGATAGTCGCTGGCGAAGGCCTGGGCTTGCTCAAGGCTGCGGGAGTAGATGGCGGTGAGTTTATATTTGCCGGTTTCATGGGCGGCATCGACAAACTGCTTGGTTATCCAGTTTGTGCCAACAACTGCGAAACGTATCATAAACGTTGACGAACTCCGTAAAAGGGACCTTTCGTCACTGTAGCACGCCATCATGACAAAACCAGTGCGCTATGGCGCAGAAGCTCGAAGAGTGGTGAGTTGTCTGATGTACGCATAAAGCGTACAATTAATGTGTACAATTCAAGCCGGGAGAAATTTATGCGCTCATACAGTACATCTGAAGCCAGACAGAATATTGCGGCCGTCATGGACGCCGCTGCCAGCGGAGAACCGATTGAAATTACACGGCGTGATGGAACGTCTAATGTTTTGATCAGTAAGGCGGAATATGAAACGTTTATGAATGCCAAACTTGATGCGGAGTTTGATTTTATTATGCAGCGACACGGCCGCACAGTTAAGGCGTTGACCGATCGATGAAATGGGTGAGCGCAAGCGAAGTCATTGCCTTTCATGATCGCATTTTACAACATCTCCCCGGCGTTAAAGGTATGTCCGATCCTGGTCGGGCGGAAGCCATAATTTATCGTGTACAGAACCGCTTTCACTATGAAGGGGTGAACGACATTTTTGAACTGGCTGCAACCTATTGGGTCGCTATCGCGCGTGGGCACATTTTTAATGATGGTAATAAGAGGACTGCTTTTTTTATCACCATGACGTTCCTGGCCCGCAATGGGTATCTTATCGCTGATGAAGATACCCGGTTGGAAGAACTCACTGTGCTGGCTGCGACAGGCGAAGCTACGGTAGTGGTTCTTGCTGATGCGTTACGGCAATTGGCGCTCTAACGAAAGCTGGGTCAGCCACAGGCGGGTATCAAACTCCAGCTGATGGTACTGCGGCTCCATATGGCAGCACAGCTGATAGAACGCTTTGTTGTGCTCTTTTTCCTTCAGGTGCGCCAGCTCGTGCACCACGATCATCCGCAGAAAATCCTCCGGCGCATCGCGAAAGACGGTGGCGACGCGAATTTCGGCTTTGGCCTTCAGCTTGCCGCCCTGAACGCGGGAGATGGCGGTATGCAGGCCGAGCGCGTTGTTGAGCACGTGGATCTTGTTGTCGTACATCACCTTATTGATCGGCGCCGCGCCGCGCAGATAGCGGGACTTCAGATCCTGGGTATACTGGTACAGCGCTTTATCGTTGTTGATATCGTGGCCCTGCGGATAGCGCTTTTTCAGCACCTCGCCGAGACGGTTCTGTTCGATTAACGCGGTGACCTGCGCAAGCAGGGATTCAGGGTAGCCCTGGAGATAGGTTAAAGTGCTCATGCAGCCTGTTTGGGTCATTCAGCGACAACTGCCGGGGATTCTAGCACCCCGCGCGGGCAGGATGCCAGAAAGGCGGCGTTACTCGATTATCGCGTCTTCTACCGCCCGGTAGCTAAAGAAGTCAAACAGCGCCTCTTTACGATGCAGCATGCTATCCACGCAGGCCATGCCGACAAACGCGCCGGTAAACTCGCCGTAGCGGCTGTATTCATCGGAAAAATGCGAGGTGTCGTAGACCGCGCCGATGTTTTGGTATTTTTCGCCATCCGCGGACCACGAGCATTGTATCTCCCGGCCGTTAATCGCCATCGCCAGATAGACTTCTCCCTCCGCAAGGCGGATTTTCTGCGGGTCGTCGTGACGCTCGCCGTTATCCATATAAATGATGGCCAGCTGCGCTGCGCCGGAGGCTTCATCCCAGGTTTTATGCAAAAACAGATAGTTCATGTTGTCGTAATAGAGCGTCAGGCCGGCGCTGTGCTGATAAATCTCCGGGCTGAACTCCATCTTCGTGACGATGGTGGCGTATACCGAGGTGAGCTTTTTCGCCAGCAGGCTGACTTTATTGAGCGAGCTCAGCGACTCCTGGCCGCGTAAGGCAAGGTAGCCTGCTTTACGTTCAAGGCTGGTAAAGCGCTGAAGGCGGATCCGCGGCGCATAGAAGGCGTTATCCAGCGTCTGCCCATCAAAATCATCCCTGTCTGGTTTAGCCGGAAACGGCTGAGAAGGCAGATTAGACTCTTCCACCTGGTGCTGAGCGAGGTTCCCCCCGGCCGCCATGCGCAGCCAGCCATCGTCGCTCCATACCATCTTTTGTATCGCCGTCTCGCGGCCCAGCGGGCAGCGCAGCACCTGGCGGAAGGGCCTGCTGCAAAGATGGGTTAACCAGACTTCGCCCGTCGGGGTCTCGACGTAGCTGCCGTGCCCGGCTTTTTGCAGATAGGTTTGCGGATTGAAGTAGTGTGGTTTGAGATGGTCTGCGTCGTGGCGCGCGTTATAGTTCTCCGGCCAGGAGGTGACGATGGGGTTTTGCGGATCGCCTTCATAGGGGCCGGCGACCTGCGTTGCGCGCGCCATAGTGACCGCATGGCCGTAGCCGGTGCCGCCTTCGGCGACCATCAGGTAGTAATAGTCGCCGCGGCGCGTCAAATGCGGTGCTTCAATACAGCCGCGATCGGTACCGCCGCGCCAGATCCGCTGCGGATAGCCGACAACGCTTCGCGTTTGCGGCGAATACTCCACCAGGCAAATGGCGCCCGGTTTTTCGTAACCTTCGCGGGTTTCCCACTCCAGGGATACGATCCATTTTTTTCCGTCGGTGTCGTGCAAAATGGAGGCATCGAACCCGGCAGAGTGGAGATAAACCGGCTCACTCCACGGGCCGGTGATTTCACTGGCGGTAATAAGATAGTTATCTACATCGAAATAACGTGAATTCATGGAATTCATCACGCCATAAATAACGTAGAACAGCTTTTCCTCTTCACACCAGGTCAGGCTCGGTGCCCAAATGCCTTTGGCGGAGGGCAGCTTTTTTAAATCCGGATTATTATCATCGGTAAGAACGTGGGTAAGTAATTGCCAATGTTTTAAATCCCTCGAATGATAAACCGGCAGACCGGGAAACCATTCAAAGGAAGAGACCGCCACATAATAATCATCGCCGCGCCGACAGATACTGGGGTCAGGATTAAAACCTTTAAAAACAGGATTCTGAATCATCGTATTTACCCTTAATGCGCAAAATATAGCGATGATTGTAAATAGGCGATGGCGACGGGGATATATAGACTCTGGCTATTTATATAATAAACGTCTACTCATCCGGTGATGCGGCTCACAAAAACGCGTTATTTCTCCGCCTGACGCCCTACGGCATCGGTGCTTCTGACTTTGTGACGGAAGGCCAGCGGGGTGTCGTTCATCATCTCTTTAAACTTGAGGCAGAAGTAGGCGCTGTCGGTGAAGCCGGCGCTTTGCGAGATATCGCTAATCTTCAGGTCGGTGTTGGTCAGTAGATTGATAGCGATATTCAGTTTGCGCAGCAGCATAAATTTTTTGAAGCTGATGCCGAAGGCGGATTTAAAGGTGCGGGAAAACCAGGATTTCGACCACCGGCAGCGGCGGGCGGCTTCTTCGGTTGTCATCTCAAAATTTTCATTTTCATCAATAGATTGCAGAAGTTCGATCAGCTCGCTCAGATAGCGATGGTTGGTGCGTTCGGTAATGGGGACGGAATCTTTCAGGCTATTAAAGGCGTGCAGCAGTACGCTCTGCATCAGGGAGCGAAACAGCGAATCGGTAAAGTCGCTGAACTCGCCGCACCAGCTCAGCAACAGCTCCAGGCGCTCGGCTTCCTCGCCGGAAAGGTAAGCGACCGCGCCGCAGTGGGCGGCGGGGAGCGACAGGTCGTATCCCTCGAGCCACTCTTTTTCGAATTGCATAAGATAACGCTTGTGGCTGGCGGTGGCCGGGAGCGTCATTTCATGGATCAGTAAGGCGGGGACGAAAACCAGGGTATTGTTTTTTATCGTAAATTTCTCATCACCAATCGAATAGCTGCCCTCCGACTCTCGGAACCACATCAGTTCGTCCATCATATGAAAATGCGGGACTACGTTTATGCCATTGAAATCGTTTATGTTATCTACCCGCAGGGTAAATAGCTCGCCGGCGCCCACGGGGATCTTTTCGAAAACGGGAGATTCATCACTCATCGGGTACACTCTTCTTATATTTAACAGGATGATTTATACATAATCGGTAAGCCCTAAGCAATAACGTACAGAGGACAAATATTAACGATCTTTCTGGCGGAGGCGCGATGAACACTGCCCGTATCAGTATTAAAGAAAAATTTAGCTATGGGTTAGGGGATACCGGCTGTAATTTAGTCTGGCAGACAGTGATGCTGTTTATGGCCTGGTTTTATACCGACGTATTTGGTTTAAGTCCGGCGCATATGGGGACCATGTTTCTCGCAGTCAGGGTATTAGACGCGGTCACCGATGTATTAATGGGGGCGGTGGCGGACCGTACCCGGACTAAATATGGGCAATTCCGCCCTTATATTTTATGGTTCGCGATTCCTTTTGGCGTACTTTGCTGCTTAACGTTTTATACGCCGGATTTCGGCTATACCGGCAAGCTGATTTACGCCTATGTTTCTTATACCTTATTATCGCTGGTCTATACGGCGATTAACGTTCCGTATTGCGCGATGATCAATAATATCTCTAACGATTCCCGCGAGCGCGTTTCGCTTCAGTCCTGGCGCTTTGCGCTCAGTACGCTCGGCGGTCTGATTGTCTCGCTGACCGCGCTGCCGCTGGTGGCCTGGCTGGGTCAGGGTAATGTGCAAAACGGCTATTTTTACACCATGATTGTGATGGGGTGCCTGAGCATCATTCTGTTCTTTATCTGCTTCGGCCTGACGAAAGAGCGCTACACCACGGATATCGCGGTCAACAATCAAAGCAGCATTCTTGACGATCTGAAAACCCTGCTCGCCAACAAGGACTGGCGCATTCTCTTCGCGCTCAACGTCGTTAACCTGATTGCGGTGCTGTTTAAAGGCGGGACCACGCTCTATTACGTCAACAACATTATGGGGCGGGCGGATCTGGGCAGTCTGCTGCTGACCACCACCCTGGCTTCCGGCGTGCTGGGGGCGATGCTCTCCCCGTTTATCTTTAAAAATATTGATAAAGTGAAAGGGTTTAAAATCTCGATGGCCATCGAGGCGGCGCTGCTGATAGGCATGTACTTCGTCCCGGCGGGGAACGTGGCCGCTATCTTTGCGCTGGTGATTATCATCAATATTATTCAGCTGGCCGCCACGCCGCTGCAGTGGAGCATGCTGTCCGATATTATCGATGCGGAAGAGAAACGCAGCGGTAAAAAGCTCAGCGGGATCGTTTTTTCAACGAACCTGTTTGCCATCAAGCTGGGGATCGCCATCGGCGGCGCGCTGGTGGGCTATATGCTGGCATGGGGCGACTACGTTGGCGGCGCAGCGCAGCAAACCGACTCCGCGCTGCAGATGATCAAGCTGCTGTTCACCGTCTTCCCCGGGGTGCTGGTGGCGCTGCTGATTGTTATCATGAGCAAGTACAGCCTGGACGATAAACGCCTGTCGCGCCTGGCGCAGGACGACATCCCGGCGTAATGGACTGTCGCCCGGCAGATGGAGATAATCGGCGCATCTCTATTCTACTGGGCGAAGTTTGCGTATAAACTCGCGGGTTTTAGTGTTCCGGAGGCACAAAGGCGATGAGCCAGGTAGAGTTAAACGGTGAGTTATTCACATTAGAGCGGTTCCCGCCGAATGCTGAAGAGGAAGCGCTTCAGGCGTGGGAAGCGGCGGATGAATATCTGCTGCAACAGGTGAATGACGTCGACGGCCTGACGCTCATTTTCAATGACAGCTTTGGCGCGCTGGGCTGCGCGCTGGCGGAACGCAACCCGGTCAGCATCAACGATTCCTACGTATCTGAGCTGGCGACCCGCTACAACCTGCGGATGAACGGCATTGATGAAGAGAGCGTACGTTTTCAGGATCCCCTGAGCGAACTGCCTGCCGCGCCGGCGCTGGTGCTCATTAAGGTTCCGAAGCAGCTGGCGCTGCTGGAGCAGCAGCTGCGCGCGCTGTGCGAGGTTGTCACGCCGGAAACCCGCATCATCGCCGCCGCGAAAGCGCGGGATGTCCACAATTCCACCCTGGCGCTGTTTGAGAAGATCCTGGGCACCACCACCACATCGCTGGCATGGAAAAAGGCGCGGCTGATTTTCTGTACCTTTACCGCGCCTGAGGTGGCCGATGCGCCGCAAACCTACAGCTGGCCGCTGGACGGTACGCCGTGGACGATTCACAACCACGCCAACGTGTTCGCCCGCAGCGGCCTGGATATTGGCGCGCGCTTCTTCCTGGAGCATCTGCCGGCAAATATTGAAGGCGAGATCGCCGATCTTGGCTGCGGCAACGGCGTGATTGGCCTGAAAGCGCTGGCTTTAAACCCGGACGCCCGGGTGATGTTTACCGATGAGTCCTATATGGCGGTCGCTTCCAGCCGGCTGAACGTCGAAACCAATATGCCGGATGACCTCGAGCGCTGCGAGTTTGTGGTGAATAACGCGCTGTCCGATATTGAGCCGGACCGCTTCGCCGCCATCCTCTGCAACCCGCCGTTTCATCAGCAGCATGCGATCACCGATCATATTGCCTGGCAGATGTTTAACGACGCCCGCCGCAGTCTGAAGTACGGCGGCGAGCTGTATGTTGTCGGTAACCGCCATCTCGATTATTTCCGCAAGCTGAAGCGCGCGTTCGGTAACTGCACGACGATCGCCACCAATAATAAATTTGTGGTATTGAAAGCGACAAAGGTGCGCAAACAGCGCTGAGCGTTATCGGTTTCCCCGGCTTGCGGCTGACGCCTTAGCCGGGCTACCGGCTGATACCTTAGTCGGGCTACCGGCCGGGTTTCCTTTCCTAAATCGACAGCGCCAGCCGGGTGCCCTGAGCGATTGCCCGCCGGGCGTCCAGCTCCATCGCCACGTCGCAGCCGCCAATCAAATGCACCGTTTTACCCGCCGCCTGCAGCGGATCGGCCAGCTCGCGGCGGGGATCCTGACCGGCGCAGATAATCACATGATCAACGTTAAGCACCTGAGATTCGCCGCCGATCGTCACATGTAGGCCGGCATCATCGATCCGTTGATAGCTGACGCCGGGTATCATTTTGACGCCGCGGGCCAGCAGGGTGGCGCGGTGGATCCAGCCGGTGGTTTTCCCCAGCCCGTCGCCGGGCTTGCTGGTTTTGCGCTGCAGCATCACGATCTGGCGCGGGCTTTTAGCCAGCTGCACCCCCTCCGGGCGTAATCCGCCCGCGCTCTGCAGGCTGGTATCGATCCCCCATTCCGCACAGAACTCGCCAATATTCTGGCTGGTTGCGATGCCGGACTGGCTGAGGTACATGGCGGTATCAAAGCCGATCCCGCCGCAGCCGATAATCGCCACCTTCTCGCCGACCGGCGCTTTATCACGCAGGACATCGAGGTAGCTCAGTACCTTCGGATGATCGATCCCGGCGATATCCGGCATCCGCGGGGCGATCCCGGTGGCGAGGATAATCTCATCAAATGCCCGCAGATCGTCGGCCGTCACCCGGGTTTCAAGCCGCAGCGCGACGCCGGTAAGATCCAGCATCCGGCGGTAATAACGCAGAGTTTCATGGAACTCCTCTTTGCCGGGGATCTGTTTGGCGATAGTAAACTGGCCGCCAATCTCATGGTGCCCGTCAAAGAGCGTCACCTGATGCCCGCGCGAGGCGGCGTTAACGGCAAAGGCCAGGCCGGCAGGACCGGCGCCGACTACCGCCAGCCGCTTCGGTGCGGTCGCGGGCGCTATCGGCATCAGGGTTTCATGGCAGGCGCGCGGGTTGACCAGACACGAGGTGACTTTACCGGCGAAGATCCGATCGAGGCAGGCCTGGTTGCAGCCAATACAGGTATTGATCTCATCCGCCCGCCCGCTCTGTGCTTTGGAGAGAAATTCGCTGTCGGCGAGGAAAGGGCGGGCCATCGATACCATGTCGGCGTCTCCGCGGGCCAGGATCGCCTCCGCCACGGCGGGATCGTTAATCCGGTTGGTGGTGACCAGCGGGATCGACACCGCGCCTTTCAGCTTGCGGGTGACCCAGCTAAACGCGCCGCGCGGTACCGGAGTGGCGATGGTGGGAATGCGCGCCTCGTGCCAGCCGATGCCGGTATTGATAATCGTGGCCCCGGCGGCCTCAATCGCTTTCGCCAGCGCGGTGACCTCCGCCAGGGTGCTGCCGCCGCTGACCAGGTCGAGCATCGACAGGCGGTAGACAATAATAAAATCGCTGCCCGCGCGCTCCCGCACGGCTCTGACCACCTCTACGGCAAAACGCATGCGTCGGGCGTAGTCGCCGCCCCACTGGTCGTCGCGCAGGTTGGTGCGCGCGGCAAGAAATTCGTTAATCAGATAGCCTTCCGAGCCCATCACTTCGACGCCGTCGTACCCGGCTTCCCGCGCCAGCTGGGCGCAGCGGGCAAAATCATCGATCAGCTGTAAGATCTCTTCGTGGCTCAGTTCGTGAGGCGTAAAGGGGTTGATCGGCGCCTGCAGCGCGGAAGGAGCCACCAGCTGCGGCTGGTAGCTGTAGCGCCCGGTATGCAGGATCTGCAGCGCGATTTTGCCGCCCTCTTCGTGTACTGCATCGGTGATATGGCGGTGATGAGCGAGATGGCTGGCGTCGTTAAGCACCGCGCCGCCGGCCATGGTGACGCCGGAAGGCGCCGGGGCAATCCCGCCGGTGACGATCAGCGCCACCCCGTGGCGGGCGCGCTCGGCGTAAAACGCCGCCAGCCGCTGTGCGCCGTCCGGCAGCTCCTCCAGGCCAGTGTGCATCGAGCCCATCAACACGCGGTTTTTGAGCGTTGTGAACCCCAGGTCAAGCGGGGCGAAAAGCGACGGGTAGCGGCTCATAATCTCTTCCAGTGTAAAATTATTGTTATGTGGTCGGATGAGTTACTAATTTAGCCGCCGCGGGCGAAAAGGGAAAAGGGGAGTGCGGCGATTGTGATGGGATTCAAAGAACGGCGGAAGGTTCTCCCTTACCCCGGCCCTCTCCCTCCGGGAGAGGGAGAAGGGCGGAATGGCGCCGGGCCAGTTATGTCCGGACGGTTTCCTCTCCTGTAGGAGAGAAGCTTAGGGTTAGGGGGCAACAGGGGCACGGCGCGTCAGCCCCGGCGCCTGCCACATCGAGGTCGTTAATCCGCTGTCCACCAGACCGAGCTGCTCGGCGTACACCGACTGCCATTTGATCATCATCTCGTGATACAGCTCGCGATGCGCCGGATTGGGCGTAAATTCCCGGTGCCAGCTCACCAGCTTCTCGCCCGTCGCCGCCATATCGCCGTACAGCCCGGCACCGGTGCCGGCGGCGATCGCGCAGCCCAGCGCCGTCGCCTCGCGGACCTCCGGCACCCGCACCGGGAGGCCGGTGACATCGCTGAGGATCTGGCTCCACAGCGCGCCTTTTGAGCCCCCGCCCGCAAAGACCAGGCTGTCAAACTGCACGCCGGAAAACTGCGAAATCTGCGCCAGGTTGCAGGCGGAGACAATCGCCGCGTTCTCTTCCAGCGCGCGGAAAAGCGTGGCCTTATTGCATTTTTCCGGGTCGATGGAGAGGTTAATAAACGACGGCGCGGCGTGGTACCACTGCTTAAAGTGCATGGCGTCAGAGAAAATCGGCATCACCCCGTGGGAACCCGCCGGCACGCGGCTGGCCATCTCTTCGAGCAGGCTGTAGGCGTCGACGCCGAGGCGCCCGGCAATCAGCTTCTCTTCCGCGCAGAACGCGTCGCGGAACCAACGCATGGTCAGGCCGGTGAAGAAGCTGATGGACTCCGCCTGCGCCATGCCGGGAATGACGTGCGGGTTAACGCGAATATTCATCTCCGGGTCAGTTCGGACTTCCGGCAGATTAACCACCTGCTGCCAGAAAGTGCCGCCGAGCACCGCCGTCTGCCCGGCGCGCACCACGCCGAGACCCAGGCAGCCGAGCTGGACGTCGCCGCCGCCCATCACCACCGGCGTGCCCGCGCGCAGCCCGCTTTGCGCCGCCGCTGCGTCGGTCACCGCTCCCAGTACGCTGCCGGTCTCTTTGACCGGCGAGAGAATATCGGCCCGCAGTCCGGCCATATCCAGCAGCGCCGGGCGCCAGTCGCGGCTGAACAGGTCGAGCATGCCGGTGGTTCCGGCGTTAGATGGGTCGACCGCCAGCTCGCCGGAGAGCTTCGCCGCCAGCCAGTCGCTGATCATGGTGATGGTCGCCGCCTTGCGGTAGATATCCGGGCGATGGTGGGCCAGCCACAGCAGGCGCGGCATGGCGCTCAGTGCCAGGGTCTGCCCGGACACGCCGTACACTTCGGATTCAAAACGGTCGTCGTGGATCTCTTTGAGCTCCGCCACCTCGCGGCTGGCGCGGGCGTCAACGTTGGCGCAGGCCCAGATGGCCTCGCCGTTGCGGTCGTAAAGCACGATGCCTTCACGCATCGAGCAGCAGGCCACGGACTGAATATCTGCCGCAGAGAGATGGGCGGCGGCCAGCGCCTGACGGATACACTGGCAGGCCAGCTGCCAGTTGGTGCCAAGGTCGAACTCCATCGAGCCGGGGACATTGTCCACGCTCAGGTGCTTCCATTCGGCCTGGCCGACCGCCATCTGGCGGCCCTGGAGATCGAATACGACCGCCCGAATGCTGCCGGTCCCGGCATCTAACGCTAACAGGTAACTCATGACATGCGCCTCGCTCGTGTTGCGCGGCGCAGGGCCGTTATGAGGCCAGCGTCAGCACCGCGCGTGCTGTTGTCTCTTCCGTTACCAGGCCATTAATCCGCTTGCCGATAAGGGCCGCGTAAATCGCCTGCGCTTTTTCTGTGCCCCCGGCGACGCCCACGATGGTCGGCAGCTGCGCCAGCTCATCAAGGGTGACGCCGAGCAGTTCCCGATGGATCTCCAGCCCTTCAACCGGTTTGCCGTCGGCCTGCAGGAAATAACCTAAAATGTCGCCGACCGCGCCTTTGCGGGCGTACATCAGCTGTTCGCCTTCGCTGATATAGCCGGAGCGCAGGATGGTGGCGTCCCGGCGCTGGTCAATGGCGCCGATACCTACCACCGCCGCATCCGCCGCCGTCGCGGCGAGGATCACGTCGCGGACGCTCGATTCCCGGCGCAGGATCTCCGCCACATCCGCCGATGACACCCTCAGCGGCGCGGGGATCATGCTGACGCTACAGGCGGCATCCAGCTGGCCAATGCCGGTCATATACGGACCTACGCCGCCGGAAAGCGTCACCAGCCGAACCTGCTGGGAGCCGATAAACCCGCTCAGGTGCTGCAGGCAGCTCATGGTGGCTTCGCCAAAGCCCACCGCCAGCAGCTGTCCCGGCTCCAGCACGCCCATTAACGATTGCGCCGCGCCAATCCCCAGGCGGGTGTTCATCGGCGGGGTATTCAGCGCCGGCAGCACGCGGGCAATTTTCAGACCGAAGCGCTGCTGAAGTTCGGTTTCCAGCGCCAGGCAGCCCTCATAGCGCGAATTAATCTGGACGCGGATCACCCCCGACTGGCGGCCCTTCTCCAGCAGGCGGGAGATCTTTAACCGCGGCAGCCCTAAACGCTCGCCGATGTCGTTCTGCGTCAGGCCGTCGTGGTAGTAACACCACGCCACCCGCGCCACCAGCTCCTCCTCGGCTAACGCCAGCCCGGCGTAGCGGCTCTCTTCCGTAATGCGTTTTTCGCTCATAAAGTGAACTCTTATAAAAATTTAGATCATATGTTCGTTATTGCGCGGTCGGAAAATGTGAGCCGACTGGCAAAACGGATCTTTCGTTGTCCGCTGGTTTTCTTCAAACGATCGAAAGCATAAAACTGTGATCGTTGCACGGTTGTAAATATAGTTCACCGTCTACGCTTTTGAACATTATTAATTTAAAAAATCTTTTGTTCAAAATGAGGCGCGATGATGAAGCCACTGCTTGAAGCTCGCCAAATCGGCAAACAGTTCTCCGGCGTCACCGTGCTGAAGCAGATTGATTTCACGCTGCTTTCCGGCCAGGTGCACGCGCTGATGGGCGGTAACGGCGCCGGAAAATCGACGCTGATGAAGATTATCGCCGGGGTAGAGACCCCCGACAGCGGTGAGCTCATCCTCGGCGAACGTACATTTGCGCGCCTTACTCCCGCCCAGGCCCATCAGCAGGGCGTGTATCTGGTGCCGCAGGAACCGATGTTATTCCCCAATCTGACGGTGCGGGAAAATATTCTTTTTCGTCTGCCAAAGCGGGCGGATACCGAGGCCCCCCTGCAGGAAAAGCTTCAGCAGCTTAGCTGCCAGCTTAACCTTGAGGCGGCGGCCAGCACCCTGGAAGTCGCCGACCAACAAATGGTGGAGATCCTGCGCGGGCTGATGCGTGACGCGCAGATCCTGATCCTTGATGAACCCACCGCCTCATTGACGCCGGGGGAAACCGAGCGCCTGTTTCGCCAGATCCGCTCTTTGCAGGCGCTCGGCGTCGGGATCGTGTTTATCTCGCACAAGCTGCCGGAGATCCGCCAGGTCGCCAGCCACGTCTCGGTGATGCGCGACGGCGCGGTGGTGCTGAGCGGGGAAACCGCGCACTACGGCGACAACCAGCTAATCGGCGCAATGACGCCCGTCAGCCGCGATCGTGCGCTGAGCGACACGCAAAAGCTGTGGCTGGCGCTGCCGGGCAATCGCCGCACTCAGGCGCAGGATTTCCCGGTCCTTAGAGTAGAAGATCTGACCGGAGAAGGTTTTATCGATCTCAACCTGGAGATCCGCGCCGGGGAGATCGTCGGCCTCGCCGGGCTGGTCGGATCCGGGCGCACCGAATTTGCCGAAACGCTCTACGGTCTGCGACCGGCGCGCGCCGGGCGGGTATGGCTGGAAAACCGCGATATCAGCCGCGACAGTACGCGCGCCAGGCTGGCCTGCGGGCTGGTCTATCTGCCGGAGGACAGGCAGGTTTCCGGGCTGTTTCTCGATGCGCCGGTGCGCTGGAACACGGTGATGTTTAACCAGCCGTCGCTGTGGCAGCAGAACAGGCGCGAAGCGGCGGTGGTGGAGCGCTATCACCGGGCGCTGGGGATCAAAATGGCCGATGGCGATCGCCCGGTGCGCACGCTCTCCGGCGGTAACCAGCAGAAGGTACTGCTGGCGCGCTGCCTGGAGGCTAACCCGCTGCTGCTGATCGTCGATGAGCCGACCCGCGGCGTGGACGTTTCCGCCCGCGCCGACATCTATCAGCTGTTGAAAAGCGTCGCCGCGCAGAACGTGGCGGTATTGATGATCTCCAGCGATCTCGACGAGTTCGTTGGCCTGGCCGATCGGGTGCTGGTGATGCATCAGGGCAGGCAGAGCGGCGAGCTGGCGCAGCAGGCGGTCAGCGTTGACCGGATGATGACCCTGGCCTTCGGAGGACAGGCATGAAAACGTTATTAAAGAATCGTGAACTGAGCGCCTTTCTCGCCATCGTGGTGCTGTTTGCCGGGCTGGTGGCGCTCAACCCGGCTTATTTCAGTTTGCAAACCCTGGCTATGATCTTTGCCAGCGCGCAGATCCTTTGCCTGCTGGCGCTGGGGGCGACGCTGGTGATGCTGACCCGCAATATCGACGTTTCGGTAGGCTCCACCGTCGGCCTGAGCGCTATCGCGACAGGCGTGGCGCTGAATAGCGGGTATGGCCTGATGACCGCCATCGCCTTCGCGCTGGCGATCGGCGCGCTGGCCGGCGCCTTTAACGGCCTACTGGTGGTGGGGCTGCGCATCCCGGCGATTGTCGCCACCCTCGGCACCCTCGGGCTCTATCGCGGGGTGATGCTGCTGTGGACCGGCGGTAAGTGGATTGAAGGCTTGCCGAACAGCCTGAAGGCGCTGTCGGAGCCGGCGTTCGTCGGTATTTCGCCGCTGGGCTGGCTGGTGCTGGCGCTGCTGCTGGCGGGCGGCTGGATACTGTCGCGCACCGCCTTTGGCCGTGATTTTTACGCCGTCGGCGATAACCTCGCCGCGGCCCGCCAGCTCGGGGTGGCGGTGAACCGCACGCGGATGCTGGCATTTACCCTTAACGGCATGCTGGCGGCCTGCGCCGGGATTGTGTTCGCCGCGCAGATTGGCTTTGTGCCCAATCAGACCGGCAGCGGCCTGGAGATGAAGGCCATCGCCGCCTGCGTGCTCGGCGGGATCTCGCTGCTTGGCGGTACCGGCACGCTGCTGGGCGCTTTTCTCGGCGCCTTCTTCCTCACTCAAATTGACACCGTGCTGGTGCTGTTCCGTCTCCCGGCGTGGTGGAACGACTTCATCGCCGGCCTGGTGCTGCTCGGCGTACTGGTGCTCGACGGGCGGCTGCGTCAGGCGCTGGCCCGCCATCAGCGGGCACTGAAGTACAGCCGCTTTCAGCCCGGTAATAAAGGGGGCAAGCGAGTGGCCCCGTTTCCCGAACGCAAAAACAAAGAGGTGGCGTAAATGAAGCTCAACTGGGAAAGCGCGCTGCTGGCGCTACTGGTGCTGGAGATCCTGCTGTTTGGCGCCCTGAATCCGCGCATGCTGGATCTCAATATGCTGCTGTTCAGCACCAGCGACTTTATCTGCATTGGCATCGTGGCGCTGCCGCTGACGCTAGTAATTATCAGCGGCGGGATTGATATTTCGCTCGGTTCCACCATCGGCCTGTGCGCCATCGCGCTGGGGGTGATGATGCAGGCGGGCTGGCCCATGAGCCTCGCGATCCCCCTGACGCTGCTGCTCGGCCTGCTGTGCGGGTTGCTGAACGCGGCGCTGATTCATTACACCGGCATTAGCCCGCTGGTGATTACGCTCGGCACCCTGTACCTCTACGGCGGCGGCGCGCTGCTGCTTTCTGGCATGGCCGGGGCAACCGGCTACGAAGGCATCGGCGGATTCCCGGATAGCTTTACCGCCTTCGCCAACCTGACCCTGTTCGGCCTGCCGATACCGCTGGTGCTGTTCGCCGTTATCACCTTTTTCTTCTGGCTGCTGGCCCACCGCGGGCGCTTTGGGCGGCATCTTTTTCTGCTCGGGCAGAACCCGCGCGCCGCGCGCTACGCCGCGCTTTCCGTTAACGGGATGCCCTACGCGCTGTATGGCCTGGTGGGCGTGGCGTCGGCGGTAGCGGCGCTGGTGATGGTCTCCTATTTCGGCTCGGCGCGCTCGGACTTAGGCCGCGACCTGCTGATGCCGGCGTTGACCGCCGCGGTGCTCGGCGGGGCCAATATCTACGGCGGTTCCGGCTCGATCGTCGGCACGGCGCTGGCCGCGCTGCTGGTGGGCTATTTACAACAAGGTTTGCAAATGGTCGGCATCCCCAACCAGGTGTCGAGCGCGCTGTCAGGGGCGCTGTTGGTTGTGGTGGTGATGGGGCGTTCGCTGAGCCTGCACCGTGAATGGGTGCGGATGAGCTGGCGGCGTCTTTTCTCGCGTAAAACAATCGGAGCATAAAATGAAAACAAAACTGATCGTGCTGGCGATGGCGCTGGGTATGGCATCGGCCCAGGCGGCGGACCGTATCGCCTTTATTCCTAAGCTGGTTGGCGTCGGCTTCTTTACCAGCGGCGGTAACGGCGCGAAAGAGGCGGGCAAAGCGCTCGGCGTGGACGTCACCTACGACGGCCCGACCGAACCGAGCGTCTCCGGCCAGGTGCAGCTGATCAACAACTTCGTCAACCAGGGCTACAACGCGATTATCGTCTCCGCCGTATCGCCGGACGGGCTGTGCCCGGCGCTGAAGCGGGCGATGCAGCGCGGGGTGAAGGTCCTGACCTGGGACTCCGATACCAAACCAGAGTGCCGCAGCATCTATATCAACCAGGGGACGCCGCAGCAGCTCGGCGGCCTGCTGGTGGAGATGGCGGAAAAGCAGGTGACGAAGCCTGGCGCCAAAGTGGCGTTTTTCTACTCCAGCCCGACGGTGACCGACCAGAACCAGTGGGTAAAAGAGGCGAAGGCCAAAATCGAAAAAGCGCATCCGCAGTGGGAAGTGGTGACCACGCAGTTTGGCTATAACGACGCCACTAAATCGCTGCAAACCGCCGAGGGGATCTTAAAAGCGTACCCGGATCTCGACGCCATTATCGCCCCGGACGCCAACGCGCTTCCGGCGGCCGCCCAGGCGGCAGAGAACCTCAAGCGCCAGGGCGTGGCGATTGTCGGCTTTAGTACCCCGAACGTGATGCGCCCCTACGTGGAGCGCGGCACGGTAAAAGCCTTCGGCCTGTGGGACGTGGTGCAGCAGGGCAAGATCGCGGTTAACGTCGCCGATCGTCTGCTGAAAAAGGGCGATCTTAACGTCGGCGACAGCGTTGATGTGAAAGATCTCGGCGTCCTGAAAGTCGAGCCCAACAGCGTACAGGGCTATCAGTATGAAGCGAAAGGCAACGGCATCGTGCTGCTGCCGGAGCGGGTGGTGTTCACCAAAGAGAATATCAATAACTACGATTTCTGATGGAGAATGAGATGGCTGATTTAGACGATATCAAAGAGGGAAAAAACTTCGGCTTAGACCGTCCGCAGCAGAATACGCTCTATACGCTGAAGGGCTGCGGGTCGCTGGAGTGGGGGATGCAGTCGCGGCTGGCGCGTATCTTCAACCCGCAGAGCAACCGTACGGTGATGCTGGCGTTCGACCACGGCTATTTTCAGGGGCCGACCACCGGGCTGGAGCGTATCGATCTCTCTATTGCGCCGTTGTTCGAAGAGACCGACGTGCTGATGTGCACCCGCGGCGTGCTGCGCAGTCAGGTGCCGGCGGCGACCAACAAACCGGTGGTGCTGCGCGCTTCCGGCGGCAACTCGATCCTCAGCGAACTTTCCAACGAGTGCGTGGCGGTGGCGATGGAGGACGCGCTGCGCCTGAACGTCTGCGCGGTGGCGGCGCAGGTCTATATCGGCAGCGAGCATGAGCATCAGTCGATCAACAACATTATCAAGCTGGTGGACGCCGGCAACCGCTACGGTATGCCGGTGCTGGCGGTAACCGGCGTGGGCAAAGAGATGACCCGCGACGCCCGCTACTTCTCGCTGGCCAGCCGCATTGCCGCCGAAATGGGGGCGCAGTTCGTGAAAACCTACTTTGTTGAGGAAGGCTTTGAGAAAGTCACCGCCAGCTGCCCGGTGCCGATCGTCATCGCCGGGGGCAAAAAGCTGCCGGAGCAGGAGGCGCTGGAGATGTGCTGGCGGGCGATCGACCAGGGGGCTTCCGGCGTGGATATGGGGCGGAATATCTTCCAGTCCAGCGCGCCGCGCGCGATGCTGAAGGCGGTGAAAAAAGTGGTGCATGAGAACCTGAGCGCCCGCGAGGCGTATCAGTTCTGGCAGGAGGAAAAACAGGGAGAGCTGCAATGAACGTAACGCTGGTAGAAATCAATATCAAACCGGAACGGGTCGACGAGTTTCTTGAGGTGTTCCGCGCCAACCACGAAGGGGCGCTGCAGGAGCCGGGCAATCTGCGCTTTGACGTCCTGCAGGACCCGGAGGTGAAGACGCGCTTTTTTATCTATGAAGCCTATATCGACGATGACGCGGTGCTGGCGCACAAGAAAACCCCGCACTATCTGGCCTGCGTGGCGAAGCTGGAGGCGCTGATGTCGCAGCCGCGGCAGAAGCGCAGCTTTATCGGCCTGCTGCCGGAGGTGTAAGACGAGCCCTCACCCCGGCGGGGTGAGGGGACATCGTAGCTACTTACGGAAAAACTCGTTATACAGCATGTACAGATGCGCCGCGCTCCAGGAGAAGTTCGGCGCGCCCTGCTGAGCGCCGGTGAGCGGATTGTAGTTCTCCTGAATCGGGCCATCGGAGGTTAACCCCCGGGCGTGCCTGAAGAAGGCGCCCGCCAGCTGCAGCGCCTCTTCGCGGTGGCCGTAGCGCTCCATCCCTTTCAGGCCGAACCAGAACTGGTCCACCCACACGCGGCCGCGCCAGTAAATATCCGCGCCAAACGCCGGATTCGTTAATGCGGCGGTACCCAGCGGTACGAAAGTATTGAACTCTTTGTTGTCCAGCATCACCGAAATGACGTCATCGGCATGCGCCTGAGTGGCCGCGCCGTTGAACAGCGGCGACCAGCCCTCCGGCCCTTTGCCACGCTCGACGATCGGCTTACCGGCACAGCCGTTTGCCAGCGGCTGTGCTTCAATGCGAATGTCGTAATAGAATTTGCTCTGCGGGTCGAACATGCAGGTGTTGATATAGTCGGCGAGCTTTTGCGCCAGCGCCCGGTAGCGTTTTGCCTCCTCCGGCTTGCCGAGAAGGGTCGCCATTTCCGCCAGATAGTGGTTGTCGCTGTACATATAGCTGGCCTGATCGACCGACTCCTGCAGCAGCGAATAGCCGAGCAGATTGCCGCTTTTATCCCGGTTTTCAGCAAATTTCACCGTCCAGTCGCTGCGTTTGCCGCCGTCGGCGATGTATTTATCTAGCTGATCTTTATCGATAAAGCCGAAGACCGCCGCGTCGTCGCGCCCCGACTCCCAGGAGGCGGCCACCTGTGCCGGGATCTCCAGGCTGTCGTAATCGCCCTTCGCCGTCACCTGCTCGTAGGTTTTCAGGCCGGAAAGCGTCCGTTCTTTATCGCCCTTTTTCACGGTAAACAGCATCGCGCCATCGGCGGTGTTGTGCGCTTTATCGCGGGTCGCACCGTACTCCGGCACGCCGTTGCCGTTGTGGTCGCGGTTGCGCAGCCACCAGTCATGGTAGGCCACCAGCTTCGGGTACATTTCCGCCAGCCAGGCTTTATCTTTCGTGACGTTATAGACTTCCATCACCGACCAGGCCGCCAGGCTCGGTTTGGTATTCCGCTCGTTCCAGTTGCTGCCGTCGCCGCCGCGCTCCGGGCTCAGGTTCCAGGCGATCAGATCCGGAATGAACCCGGCATCCTGCGGCCGCACTTTATCGTCGGCGGCAATCTGCCAGGAGAAGACGGCGCGGATGTTCTCTTTCGCGATCTCCGGGTTGAAGTGGGCCATGGCGTAGGCCTGCTTCCAGGTATCCCACGGCCAGGTCTGGTTGCCGGAGAACCAGCGCCCGGTTACCGACGGCGTGACGGTGTTGTGCTTAACGGCGCCGCCCGGCGCGCGCCAGTTGCCGTTAAGGGTTTCGATCGCTTTCACCGCCACCCGGGTTTGCTGCGCCGTGGCATCAGGATTGGTCAGCCCCTTTTGCAGATAGCCGTTCCAGCGCGCCTCGGAAGCGCGCAGATAGTGCGCCGGTCGCGCCAGAATATCGCGGATTTGCGCTTTCTCAAGGCGCACCTGCTCGGCGTTCAGCAGGTGCGAATAGGTGGTATAGAACGTGGTCGAGCCGTTGATTTGCGCGCTGCTGGTGAATCGATGGCCATCGATTTGGGTGACCGTCGGCAGTGAGCGATGGATCTGATACTGCGATTCGCCGGATGTCATTAAATCCGATGCGGAACGGACTTTACCGAAGCTGACCGTCAGTCCGTCGTGGGTCGCGCTCAGGCGGCGCTGATAGTCCGGGAAGGCCTGGTCGATGGTTTGCGTTGACTGCGGTTTCCCCTCTTTGGCGGAGAGCGTCTCCAGCAGCTCGCCGTCCCAGACCAGCTTAAGCGGACCGCTGCTGGTGATTTTAGTCTCCAGTAAAGACGTGTGCGCGCTGGCAAAACGCAGGGTCATCTCGATCTGTACGCCGGGCGCGGAGAGCGTTTGCACCAGCGCCCCGGGCAGGCTCCAGGCCTGCATGGTGAAGGCCACTTTTTTGCCGTTCTGGTACACCGTCAGGCGATCGAAATGGGTCGCCATAAAGTTGATGTACTCCTCGGTGAGCAGCGCGG
Source organism: Klebsiella sp. GN_Kp190 (assembly GCF_040061795.1). Taxonomy (NCBI): domain Bacteria; kingdom Pseudomonadati; phylum Pseudomonadota; class Gammaproteobacteria; order Enterobacterales; family Enterobacteriaceae; genus Klebsiella; species Klebsiella sp. GN_Kp190. The sequence continues at coordinate 8,298 of NZ_JBEAFN010000017.1, read as the reverse complement.
GCCCCGGAAAGCTGCCCATGGTGGCTGGACCGTCCGGCAGCAGATGCCCATGCCATGCGCCCAAATCGAAAAACGGGTTGAAACGCTGGTGGTCGTCGCCATCGAAATCCTGCATCGCCTGCGGCGCGCCGCTGCGGTTGATAACATTTTTAAAGTCATCCGCGGTCAGCGCGTGAGCGGAAAAGCTTAGCAGCAGGGCGCAGGCCAGCGGCGTCAGAGTGGTGATGATTTTCACGGTATTGATATCCCTTTTTACCAATAGAAATATTGCATCAGGAAAACCTGGTCGCTCGGGTCTCCGGAGGCGTTTTTCATGTAGAAGCGGCTGTCCGCGGCGGTCGCGAACCGTCCGCCGCCATATTCGTACCAGATGCCGAACTGCATAAACGAGGTGGTTTCCTCGGCGGCGCGATCCGGGCGGTGTTTGGCGTAGCTATAGGCGGTAGAGAGATACACGCCCTTGAGCGCTTCATACATGGCGCTGGCCATAAAGCCGGTCTCCGTTCCCGGCACGTTTTGCCCCCTGGCGCGCCCGGTATGGTGCCAGGCGCGGGCGGCGAGGTTGGGGGTGAGAATACCGGTTAACAAGAGCTGACCGGTACCGTCGGTCAGCTCAAGACCGTTCATCCAGGTGACCTTTTCGGCAATATCGTACTGGACGTAGCCGTTGATCATCGCCGGGTAGGTATATTTATCGTCGTAGCGGTCGTATTTGCCGAAATGGAGCCACGCTTTGCTTTCATCGTGGTGCCCGGCGGGCGTGGCGGTCACGCTGTAGCGAAAATCTCCCGCCAGGTTCTGCACCTTGAGCGCGTACATAATATCGCGCGTATTGGGGATCACGTAGCCGAGGTCGGGTGTAAAATCGCCCCACCACTGCAGATCGTCGAGCGATGAATCCTGGCGCAGGCTGAGCATAATCTCGGTGCTGCTATCGGTTTTATATCCGCCGTAGAGGCGGTTTATTCCACCTTCAAATCCGCCCCAGCCGTGGTCCGGTACCCAGGCATTCCCCTGACGATCGGCCTGGACCGTCCAGCCTTCGCCATAAATTAAGCCAAACCAGCTGCCGTGCTTTATTTCCAGCCCGCCTTCAATATAGGTGCCATCGCTATATTTATGTTTATCCTCGCCTTCTAAATCCATATATCCGCCGACCCCCAGTTCACCGTAAAAACGATAGGAAGTGGCGCTCAGTTGAGGCGTTTTCATATCATCATGTTCCGCCGGGTGAGCAACATCAGCCGCTACGGCAGGTGTGCAGAAGGCCAGGGCGGCAAGCGCCCCGTAAATCAAGTTATTCTTTTTCATCGCATTATTAAGAGATATTGTAATTTATTATTTTAGGGAAAATGGCTTATGACGCGTCGGAAGCCGGCGCCGCTTCAATTCTTTTTTCTTCTACCGTTAATCCCTTCACGTATTTGCTGTATTTCCACCACGCAAATCCGAGGAAGATAACAATGCCGCCGACGTTATAGAAAATAATGGTCAGAATATTGCCGCCGGTGGGAAAGGTTGAGGCGACGAAGCCGATAGCGAAAATAACAATCAGCATCGAGACCACCGTAATACCGGTGGTGCGTGAGCCCATTTTAAAATCGCGCGGCAGATGATCGAGCCTGCGGCGCAGGTTGAGATACGCCAGCATGATAAACAGCGGCGGCAGCATCGAGGCGGCGGCGGTCATGTTGATGATGGTGTTCATTAAATCCTGCACGGTACTGGAGCCCATCATCGGGATAATCATCAGCGGAATCACAATCAGGAACTGGATCCACGCCGCGCGCGCCGGTACGCCGTTTTGATTGAGCTCGACGGTTTTTTTACCAAATATGCCGGCCGGGATTTCGGAGAAAAAGATTTTGACCGGCGTCGCGGTCCACATTAATAACGAACCAAACATGGCGGTAAAGGAGACCAGGCCGACAAAACGGTTGACCACGATTTCCGGCAGGCCAAACCAGACCGCCATGCCGTGGAAGACCTGTACCGATCCGCCGGTATATTTCAGCGCTTTACTGCTGATAAACACGTTAATCAGCACCGAGGAAATGGAGTACAGCACGCCAATCACGATCCCGGCGAGGATAATGACCTTAACGAATGATTTCGATCCGCCTTTCACGTCATTGACGTACACCGCGACGGACTCCGCCCCGCCGGCCGCCATAAAGATCCAGGTGGTGATGCCGAGGAACGCCCAGTTAAAGTTCGGGATCATTGCGTCCACGGTAATCGGATCCGCTGGCTGAATACCGCCTACCAGCGCGCTGCCGGAAAGCAGAATGTAGGAGAGCGTCAGCAGCAGCATTAACGACGAGGTCACCGAGGTAATAGGACCCAGCATTTTTGCGCCGTTGGTGGACACCCAGGTCGACAGGGCGAACAGCGCCATGCTCAACATCGTGGTGGCGACGGGCGTCAGAATGTACTCGTAGCCGAGGAAGGCGTAGGAGGCATACGCGATGACTCTCGGCAGCAGCGAGGTGAAAAAGAACAGATTCACGAACCAGTAGGTGTAGGCGGTAATAAAGGCCCAGCGCCCGCCGAGGGAGCTTTTTACCCACGCATAAACCCCCGCTTCGGAGTTTTTATTCAGCGAAACGAATTCCGCGATGATCAGGCAGAAAGGAACGAAGTAGAGCAGGGTCGCGAGGAAGAACATCGGCGCCGACGCCAGCCCCAGCTCAATATTGTTATTGATCACGTTGTTAAAACTGAAGACGGCGGCGAAGGTCAGCGACAGCAGGCCGAACTTGCCGATGGTATTACGTTTGATATCAGACATAACACATCTCCACACATTGTCCTTCAGAGAATGGCCGAAGGGGATTGTGTTGTTTGTAGGGTAGAGGTAGTTAAGTATTGTGGTTAATTTTAGTAAAAATTTTAGTAAATAAAAGCGGTAAAAATGAATTGCTTTAACTCGATCACGAAAATGGTTGAGCGCGAGATCCTGGCTGGCGGGTAAAAAAAACCGCCAGACGATTTAACGCTGGCGGGAGGAACGGTCGCTTATTTCACCGGATTTACCGCTGATTTCAGCACCGATGGCTGGCTCTTGCGCTGTTTTTTCTCAAAGCGGGTTATCCACCACCACGCGAGTCCGGAGAAGACTGCGGTCATAAAGACGTTAATGAAGAAGGCATTCACCAGATCGACCCCCGGTGGGAAAGCCGAGGCGGTCATGCTGACCAGGAAAATCACCATCAGCATCGACACCACGGCCATCCCAACCTTTCGTGACCCCATGCGGAAGTCGCGCGGCGTGTCGTCGTGTTTCCAGCGGAAAACAAAGTAGGCGGCCATGATAAACAGCGGTGGTAGCATCGCGGTACCCGCGGTCAGGTTGATAGCGGTGTTCATCATTTGCTGAACGCTGGCGGAGCCGAAACCGTTTACGATGAGCATCAGAAAGACGAAGACAAATTGCCACCAGGCGGCGCGCACCGGCACGCCGTGGACGTTCAGCTCGGTTGTTTTTTTGCCATAGATGCCGGCAGGAATTTCAGAGAAGTGAATTTTTACCGGTGCGGCGGTCCACATCATCATGCTACCGAAAATGGCGATAAACAGAATGATGCCGACGAAGCGGCCCATCAGCGCTTCTGAAATATGGAAATAGGCGCCGAGGCCGGTGAAGATTTCCACCATGCCGGCCGCATAGGTCAGATCTTCACGTGCCACAAAGACGTTGACCAGCAAAGAGCCCAGCGCGTACATGCCGCCAATCAGGATCCCGGCGGTGATGATGACTTTAATAAACGATTTCTGCCCACCTTTGGTGTCGTTCAGGTACGCGGCGACGGTTTCAGCCCCGCCTGCCGCCTGGAAAATCCAGCACATGATCCCCAGCGTCGCCCAGTTGATGGTAGGCGCCATGGCGTGCAGCGTAATCGGCTGCGCGGGGACATGGCCCGCGCCCAGCGCGGTAAAAGCGCCGACCACGTAAATCGCAAATAGCGCGAAGACGCCATATGCCACGCATTCGGAGATTTTCCCCAGCCAGGTCGCGCCTTTAGTGGAAATGTGGGTGGCCATGGCGAACAGGACGATAGAGATCAGCGACGTGACCATCGGCGAGAAAGGAATGGCGTAACCCATAATGGCGTACGAGGCGTAGGCCACCACGTTCGGCAGCAGCGACAGGAAAAAGAACAGGTTCACAAACCAGTACAGGAACGAGCCGAGATAGGCCGCGCGGGTACCTAAAGGCTGCTTCAGCCAGGCGTACATACCTGATTCGGAATTCTTATTCGCTGACACGAATTCGGCGATGATAAACACAAACGGAATAAAATAGACCACCGTCGCAAACAGAAAGATAGGGGCGGAGCTGAGCCCTAACTCGATGTTGTTATTAACAATATTTCGTACGTTAAATACGGCGGCAAACGCCATCGACAGCAGGGCGAATTTACCTATTTTGGCACGAACTGATTCGGACATAAGTCCTCCGAAAAATTATCTGGCCCGCATTGAGGGTTAGGGCCGGGAAGGCCAGCGAGTCGATCCGCTGGCCTCATCTTGCTTCACGCGGGCTTACTTATTCAGGAAGTAGCCGTCTTCGATAGTTACTCTGAGCACCACCTTTTTGACCGGCGAGTCGCAGATAAAGCGATAGGCTTCATGGGTGTCGCAAATCACCATTTGTCCTTCGTGAACCTGCACGGTTTCACCAATACCTTTCAAATATTCACGGTCGGTTTCATCGCGATAGCAGGCCACGGTCTGCAGCTGCTCTTTGGCGGCAAACTCAATTTTTTGCTGACCCTGAAGGTAGTAATGCACCTCGAAATAGCGGCGGTTGCCAACGAACAGCGCATCCGTGGTGCTGTCGCTTGCCACGCGATAGGAGAGCGAATCGCCGATAGAGTGGGCCACCCCGGGCCGAATATTGTCGATGTTATTAATCGCTTCTACGCAGCGCTGCCATTTACGCCCACTGTGATAAATTTGCTTAAACTGTTCTAAATTATTGAGAATTCTCATTTTTCAGCCTCGCTGTGTGAATCGGAGGAAAAGAAACCGGCGCCAAAGCTATGATTCGCCAGCGTCTGCGAGGAAGCGCTCCCGCCTTCCAGCGGCAGCAGCGTAAAGCCATAGTTGAACGGTTTGAGCCAGACCCGCCAGCTATCCAGCACCTCGCTCCCCCAGGAGTTAGAGCCCAGGCCGAGCAGTTGGGCGTCGATATTCAGGGTGATGTCATCGCTGCGACGCAGTTCGTTACAGTGCTGCGCGGCGTGCAGATTCTCCGCCGTATAGTGCCAGGCGCTGATGTTGAGCGGATCGCGCGGGACCACCATCAGACCGCTGCCGTGACGGTCGGTAAACGCGGCCCAGCGGACGTGCTGGCGGTTGCCGTTGTTCTGCGGGAACGGATAGTTCACGAACATGTCGTCCACGGTGGTGCGCCAGAGGTCAATGATGTTGCTCTGCTGGCTGTCGGCGTAGTTTTCGCCGGGACCGCGACCGTAGTAATCCACCTGTTCAAACTGGCCGTTAATGCCCAGCATAAAACCGATGCACGGCACGATGTGCGGATAGTCGCCGTAACGTTCGCCCGCAAGCTCAACGTTAATATGGCCCTGCGGGGTAATCTGCCAGCGATAGGTGCAGCGCATGCCGAAATCGAAAACCGGCGGGGCGATGATGCTGCGGGCGGTGATAATCACCGTATCGTCGCGCTGCTCGGCGCTGAATTCGCGCAGATGCTCCTGCATGATTTGCAGATGATTGGGCTGCCACAGCCCTTCGTATTCCTGCTTGTGGTTATCAATCATTGGCTTGAAGAAGTTAATCTTCGGCTCACGGGTCACCTGGTCTACGCCGTTCACCTGCCATTCGCTCAGTTTGCCGCTGACTTTAGAGAAGACCACGCGGAAGTTATGCCCGGTGATGCTGTAGCTCAGTCGTTCATCAACTATCCGTAGCGGGGTTGCGCTGGCATTTATCAGCGGCGCTTTCGCTGTGGTCTGCTCCTTAAGCCGAAACTGGTAAACGGCGATCGGATGGTTGGCCTCGCTGTACGGCGTACGGGAATCTTTGGTTACCATGATGTTGACGAAGGTTTCGCGACCGTCCAGCTCCGGCAGGTCGATAGTGATATCGCGGCCGCTGTTTGGCGCAAGATCGCGCACCTTAAGCTGCTGGCTGGCAAGCGTAGCCCCCTCGGCGCGCACTTCCACGCGCAGGGTGTAGTCATCGAGGGTCGAGAACCAGAGCTTATTATCGATGCGCAGTTCGCCGCGGGCGATGTCGGTCGCCTGAACTTTTACCGGGGCGATAACCTGCTTGTACTCTCTGAGCCCGGGTCCAGGCGTCTGGTCGGAGAAAATCAGCCCGTCGAGGCAGAAGTTGTAGTTATTAGGATAGTCGCCGTAGTCGCCGCCGAATTTGTACCATACCGCGCCGCTGTCGTCGGTGGCCTGGATTCCGTGATCGCACCACTCCCATACGTAGTGGCCCTGAATACTGTCATGTTGATAGAACACGTTCTGGTATTCGCTCAGCCCGCCGGGACCGTTGCCCATCGCATGGGCGTATTCGCAGATAATCCGCGGCTTGGCATGCGGATATTCCCCAAATTCGTTCATCAGCGGTACGCGGGTATACATGGTGGAGATGATATCCACCACCTCCGCGTCGCGATCCTCTTCGTAATGCACCAGCCGGGTATCATCGATCGCCTTAGCGGCGTGATACATCGCGCGAATGTTGCAGCCGTAGCCGGACTCGTTGCCCAGCGACCAGATGACGATCGACGGATGGTTTTTCTGCGCGTGGACGTGGCGCACGATCCGCTCAACGTAAATATGCTCCCATGCCGGGTCATCGGTGATGGCGCTCAGGTTGCCGACGTTGGCGAAGCCGTGGGATTCGACATCGGTTTCCGCCATCACGAACAGGCCGTAAATGTCGCACATCTCATAGAAACGCGGGTCGTTGGGGTAGTGGGCGGTACGTACTGAGTTGATATTGTGCTGCTTCATCAGCAGCAGATCTTTCTCAACGCGATCCATCCCTACGGCGCGGCCCTTCAGATGGTCGTTGTCGTGACGGTTAACGCCGTGGAGCATCACGTAGCGGTTATTGATATAGAACAGGCCGTTGCGCACTTTGATATCGCGAAAACCGACGCGCTGCGGGATAACTTCGATAATCTCCCCGGCGGCGTTTTTCAGCGTCATCACCAGGTGATAGAGCCAGGGATTTTCTGCCGACCACTGCTGCGGCGCCTTCACGTCGATCGCAAAGTCGACGTTCAGCAGCTGGCTGACGCTCAGGCGCGGCGTTGCGCCTTCATACAGTACCTTTTCGCCGTCGAACAGCGCGTATTCCAGCGTCGCTGCGTCCGGCTGCGCGGCGAGATTTTCCAGCACCAGCTGGCAGGAGAGCGTGGCGTCGACGTAGTCATCGTTAAAATCGGTGCGCAGAGTGAAGTCCTGGACGTGAAGCGGGTTTTTGCCCACCAGATACACGTCGCGGAAGATACCCGCCGACCACCACATATCCTGATCTTCTATATAGGTGGAGTCCGCCCACTGCATGACGCGCACGCAAAGCAGGTTGTCGCCGATTTTTACCGCGTGACTAATATCAAACTCCGCCGTCAGGCGGCTGCCTTTGCTGAAACCGATGTACTGACCGTTAACGTACACTTCAAAATAGGTTTCGACGCCATCAAATTTAATCAGGGTCTGCTGGCCCTGCCAGCCCTCGCTGAGGGTAAAGATGCGCTGATAGGCGCCGGTAGGGTTGTCGGTCGGCACGTAGGGAACGTCAATCGGGAAAGGAAAGCCTTCGTCGGTGTACTGTAGCTGGCCGTGGCCTTCCATCTGCCACATTCCCGGTACGGTAATCGGCCCCCAGTCGCTCATGTATTGCGAGGTGAACGCTTCCGGCACCCGCAGCGGGTTGTTAAAGAAGCAGAAGTTCCACTGTCCGCTAAGGGACAAAAAGCGGCTGCTGGTTTCACGGGCGAAGGTTCGCGCCTGGGCCTGCGAATCGTAAGAGAAGAAATAGGCGCGCGGAGGCAGCCGGTTTTCATGAGTGAGTTGAAGATTTTCCCAGCGATTCATATCGCCTCCCTGAACGGACTAAACGGATAGAGGTTATTTTAGTAAAACTTTTACTAAATAAAACCGCCGGGAGCGATTTACTTTAACTCGATCACAAAATGAGCGTGACCGGGCGCCTGCGGTTGGCGTCGGGAAGGGGACATTCCCGGAGGCGATGCTGCGCATCTGTCCGGGCTACCGTTTGGCAGACGGCGGTGAACCCGTAGCCCGGGCA